>NZ_JAEKCY010000016.1:0-138997 GCF_016405475.1 Pseudomonas sp. MF6767
AAACGATGCATCGCCGATGGTAGTGTGGGGTTTCCCCATGTGAGAGTAGGTCATCGTCAAGATTAAATTCCAAAACCCCAATTGCGAAAGCAGTTGGGGTTTTGTTTTGGGCGCTCGAAAAGTGTCCGCCTTGTCGCCGTACACTTGTTCGCCTTGTGTTCGCCCCGTGCACCACAGTGCTAAAGTCCATCCCTCGATTTTGCTTTTCCCAAGGAAGCCGTTATGCCGGACGCGACGTCCCTCAGTCCTGGATTCATGGTGGTTCATGGCAACCGCCTGGACGAGCTGCGAAGCCTGGTGGTCAGTTGGATGCGCCGTTACCCACTGGCGCCTTTGGAAAACGAAATCGCCCTAGTACAAAGCAACGGCATCGCCCAATGGCTCAAGCTGGCCTTGGCCGAAGACCCGCAAGCCGATGATATGGGCGGCTGTGGCATTGCCGCAGCCATCGACGTGCAACTGCCTGGCAGCTTTATGTGGCAGCTTTATCGTATGGTTTTGGGCCGTGACGAAATCCCGCCCAAGTCCCTGCTTGATAAAGCCCCGCTGACCTGGCGCCTCATGCGGCTGTTACCCGAGCTGATCGACCAACCGCACTTCGAGCCTCTGCAACGCTTCCTGACGCAAGACACCGACCTGCGCAAACGCTACCAACTCGCCGAGCGCCTGGCTGACCTCTTCGACCAATACCAGGTCTACCGTGCCGACTGGCTGGAAGATTGGGCCGCAGGCCGGCACCAACTGCGCAATGGTCGAGGCGAGTCCAAACCGCTCAACCCAGCCAACTGCTGGCAAGCCGAGCTGTGGCGCGCGCTCCTGCTGGATGTGGGTGAAGCAGGCATGGCCGAAAGCCGGGCCGGCGTACATCAGCGCTTCATCGAGCGCATCAACAGCCTTGAACAAGCACCGCCCGGCTTGCCTCCCCGGGTGATCGTCTTCGGCATCTCATCGCTGCCGGCCCAGGCGCTGGAAGCCTTGGCGGGTCTGGCCCGTTTCAGCCAGGTCCTGCTCTGCGTGCATAACCCCTGCCGCCATCATTGGTCGGACATCGTCGCCGACAAGGACTTGCTGCGTAACGAATACAAACGCCAGGCGCGCAAAACGAGCATGCCCGTCACTATCGACCCACAAACTTTGCACCAGCACGCCCATCCGCTGCTCGCTGCCTGGGGCAAGCAGGGCCGTGATTACATCAGCCTGCTGGACAGCTACGATGACCCCAACAGCTACCGCGCCGCATTTCGCGACGGTCGTATTGACCTGTTCAGCGACAGCGAACCCACCACGCTCCTCAACCAACTCCAGGACGATATCCTCGAACTGCGCCCGTTGAATGAAACCCGTGAGCTCTGGCCCGCTGTCGACATGCAACGCGATACGTCGATCCGTTTCCATATCGCCCACAGCGCCCAACGCGAAGTGGAAATCCTCCACGACCAATTACTTCATCGCTTCAGCGCTGACCCCACCCTGCGCCCTCGGGACATCATCGTCATGGTCCCCGACGTCGACAGCTATGCCCCGCATATTCGCGCGGTCTTCGGTCAGCTCGAACGGCATGACCCACGCTTCATCCCCTTCACCCTCACAGACCAAGGCCAACGTGGTCGCGACCCGCTGTTGATCGCCGTCGAGCACTTGCTCAAACTTCCCGACAGCCGCTTCCCTGTCAGCGAAATCCTCGACCTGCTCGACGTCCCGGCCCTGCGCGAACGCTTCGCCATCAAAGAGCGTGATCTGCCCACCTTGCATCGCTGGATCGAAGGCGCCGGCATCCGCTGGGGCTTGAATGCCGAGCAACGCGCCGGTTTGGGCCTGCCCGCGGAACTGGAGCAAAACAGTTGGCGATTCGGCCTGCGCCGTATGCTGCTGGGCTATGCCGTCGGTACCGGCACGGCCTGCGACGGTATTGAACCTTATGACGAAATCGGTGGCCTCGATGCGGCCTTGATCGGCCCACTGGTCGCCTTGCTTGACGCCTTGAACGATGCCCATCAAGCGTTATCGGAACCCGCGTCGCCACAAACCTGGGGCGAGCGTCTACAACGGTTGATGCAGCTGTTTTTCCTGCCCAGCAGCGAGCACGATGACTACCTGCTGGGCCAGCTCGAACAATTAAGAGAAACCTGGCTGGAAACCTGCGAATCCGTCGGCTTGCAAGACGAGTTACCTCTTACGGTAGTACGTGAGGCATGGCTGGCCGGATTAGATCAGGGGCGCCTGTCCCAGCGCTTCCTGGCGGGGGCGGTCAATTTCTGTACGCTGATGCCCATGCGTGCGATCCCGTTCAAGTTGGTTTGCCTGCTGGGCATGAACGACGGCGATTACCCGCGGGCCCAGCCCCCCCTGGATTTTGACCTGATGGGCAGCGATTACCGTCCCGGCGACCGTTCTCGCCGCGAAGACGACCGCTACTTACTGCTCGAAGCGCTGCTGTCAGCCCGTGACCAGCTGTACATCAGCTGGGTAGGCCGCAGCATCCGTGACAACAGCGATCGCCCGGCCTCGGTGCTGATCGGCCAACTACGCGACCACCTCGCCAGCGGCTGGCAGCACGCCAGCAACGATCTGCCGCTGATCGACGCAATGTCCCAGGAGCACCCGCTGCAACCCTTCAGCGCCCGCTATTTCCACGAAGGCGATTCGTTGTTCAGCTATGCGCGCGAATGGCAATTGCTGCATCAGGCACCGGCGGTCATCACCCAAGAGCAAGGCTTGACGCCTCACCATCAGGAAGAACCCCTGAGCCTTGGCCAGTTACAGGACTTCCTGCGCAATCCGGTCAAACACTTCTTCAGCCAGCGCCTGAAAGTATTCTTCGAAGCCGCTGAAGTGCCCCTGGCTGACGAAGAACCCTTCGTGCTGGACGCATTGCAACGCTACAGCCTAAGCGACAGCCTGCTGAACGCGGCCCTCACCCAACCCGACCAACTCGATCAGGCGCTCACCGCCCAGGCCCTGCGGCTGCAAGGCAGCGGCCTGCTGCCGATGGTGGGTTTCGGTGAATGCCTGCGTAACGAACTGATCGAGCCGCTGCCGGACCTGGTGCAACGCTATCAACAGCTTCTGGCGTTGTGGCCCACCCCGCATACTGGTGCTGAACCGGTCAGCTTTGCGTACCAAGGCATCCAGCTGGAAGGTTGGATCAGCGGTCTGCACCGACGCAGTGATGGCGGACTTTTAAGCGTCACCACCATCCCCAACAGTATTGGTTCGATCAAGACACGTAAGTGGCACCGCCTCATCCGCCCCTGGGTCAATCACGTGGTGGCCTGCGCCTGTGGCCTGCCCTTGAGCACCGGCCTGGTAGCCAGTGACGACACCTTGTTGTTGGCCCCACTGGACAAGGCCGGCGCCGAGGACATTCTCGGTAACCTGCTGTTGGCCTGGCACACGGGAATGAGCGCGCCGCTTCCGGTCGCAGTGAAAACCGCGTTCGCCTGGCTCGGCCAGGCTGATCCCGCCAAGGCCCAAGCGGCTGCGAGCAAAGCCTATGAAGGCGATGGCATCACCACTGACGGCGAACGCCGCGAAACGCCTGCCCTTACGCGGCAATTTCCCGACTACGCGGCCCTGGTCGCCAGTGAAGAGTTCGAAGGCTGGTGCGAAACCCTGTATCGCCCGCTGATCAACGCCCCCTGGCGATCGCTTTCCAGCACGGAGGCCAGCGCATGATCGGCAAACCCTTGGCCCTGGCGTTCCCGCTCAAAGGCAGCCAGTTGATTGAAGCCAGTGCTGGCACCGGCAAGACCTTCACCATCTCCGCCCTGTACCTGCGTCTGGTGCTCGGCCACGGCGGTGATGAATCCGGTTTCGGCCGCGAACTGCTGCCACCGCAAATCCTCGTGGTGACGTTCACCGACGCCGCCACCAAGGAACTGCGTGAACGTATCCGCATCCGCCTGGCCGAAGCCGCGCGCTTCTTCCGTGACGAAATCGAACAGCCTGATGCGCTGATTGCCGACCTGCGCGAGCAATATGATCCGCAGCAATGGCCCGCCTGTGCCAATCGCCTGGACATCGCCGCGCAATGGATGGATGAAGCCGCAGTCTCCACGATCCACAGTTGGTGCCAGCGCATGCTGCGCGAACATGCGTTCGACAGCGGCAGCCTGTTCACACAAACCCTGGAAACCGACCATAGCGACCTGCTGGGCGAAGTGCTGCGCGACTACTGGCGCTTGTTCTGCTACCCAATGCACGACGATGCGCTCAACTGGGTGCGCAATAATTGGGGTGGCCCCGCGGCGCTGATGCCACGGGTGCGTGCGTTGTTCGGCAGCGAGCGGCCCACCGACGAAACCCGCGAGCCAGCCGAACTGATCAGCGCCTGCCTGCAAGAACGCCGCGCCGCGCTAGTTGCCCTCAAGGCACCCTGGCAACAATGGGCTGCCGAGTTGCGGGATATCTGCCTGCAAGCCGTCGCTGCCAAAGCGGTCGATGGGCGCAAGATGCAAGCACGTTACTTCGAGCCCTGGTTCGAAAAGATCAGCGCCTGGGCCGCTGACGAAACCCTGGAACAACTGGACATCGGCACCGGCTTCACCCGCCTGACGCCCGACGGAATGGCCGAAGCGTGGAAAGGCGAGCCGCCGCAGCACCCTGGCATCGAGGCTATGGCCAGCCTCAAAGCCAGCCTCGACGCCTTGCCAACGCCCGACGCGGCGGTGCTGCAACACGCTGCCGGCTGGGTCGGCAAACGTTTCGAGGAAGAGAAACGTCGCCGCGCCGAGATGGGGTTTGACGACATGCTGATCCGCCTCAACGCCGCCCTCCAGGCAGACGGTGGCGAGCGCCTGGCCAGTGTGATCCGCGAGCAATTCCCGGTGGCCCTGATCGATGAATTCCAGGACACCGACCCGGTGCAATACAGCATCTTCGACAGCATCTACCGCATCGAAGAAAACCACCTCGACAGCGGCCTGTTCCTGATCGGCGACCCCAAGCAGGCGATCTACGCCTTTCGCGGCGCCGACATCTACACCTACCTGCGCGCCCGGCAGGCCACCACCGGCCGCCATCACACCCTGGGCACCAACTTCCGCTCCAGCCATGCGATGGTCGAGGCGGTGAACCATGTGTTCCAGCGTGCGGAAACCGGCCGTGGTGCGTTCCTGTTTCGCCAGCCTGATGGCGATAACCCGGTGCCGTTCCATTCGGTACTGTCCCAAGGCCGCAGCGAGCAGTTGCAGGTCGACGGTCACACGCTACCGGCCATGAACCTTTGGCACCTGCCCACCGACCAGCCGATTTCCAACGCGGTTTATCGTCAACACCTGGCCGCCGCCTGCGCCACGCAAATCGTTGCGCTGCTCAATGGTGGGCAGCAAGGCACCGCGGGCTTTGTAAAAAAGGGCACCCTAAAGGGCGTGTTGCCGTCAGACATCGCCATCCTCGTGCGTGATGGCAAGGAAGCCCAAGCCGTACGTGCCGAACTGGCCCGCCGCGGCGTGCGCAGTGTGTACCTGTCGGACAAAGACTCGGTGTTTGCCGCCCAGGAAGCCCATGACCTGTTGGCCTGGTTGAAGGCTTGCGCGGAACCGGATGTCGAACGCCCGCTGCGTGCAGCCCTGGCCTGCGTCACTCTGAACCTGTCCCTGTCGGAGCTGGAGTGTCTGAATCAGGACGAACTGGCGTGGGAATCACGGGTGATGCAGTTCCGTGGCTACCGTGCCATCTGGCGTACCCAAGGCGTGTTGCCGATGCTGCGTCGCCTGCTCCACGACTTCAAGCTGCCGCAAACCCTCATCGCCCGCAGTGATGGCGAGCGGGTGCTGACCAACCTGTTGCACCTCAGTGAATTGTTGCAACAGGCCGCCTCGGAACTGGATGGCGAGCAGGCGTTGATCCGTCATTTGGCCGAGCATCTGGCGCTGTCGGGGCAGGTCGGTGAAGAACAGATCCTGCGCCTGGAAAGCGACGAGCAACTGGTCAAAGTGGTGACCATCCACAAATCCAAGGGCCTGGAATACGACTTGGTGTTCCTGCCGTTCATCTGTTCGGCCAAGCCCGTGGATGGCAGTCGCTTGCCGTTGCATTACCACGATGAACACGGCAAGTCCCACGTCAGCCTGCGACCCACGGCCGAGTTGATCGCCCAAGCCGACGATGAGCGCCTGGCCGAAGACCTGCGTTTGTTGTACGTGGCCTTGACCCGCGCCAAACACGCCTGCTGGCTGGGCATCGCCGACCTCAAACGCGGCAATAACAGCAGCTCGGTCTTGCACCTGTCTGCATTGGGCTATTTGCTCGGTGCCGGCGCGTCGTTGAGCGAATCAGCGGGTCTGGCGCGCTGGTTGCTGGACTTGCAGCAAGGCTGCGCGGCCATCGGTTTTGACCTTGTGCCGGACGCCCAAGACATCTTGTTCCACCCGCCGCGCAACCAAGCGACCCTGCTCGCGCCGTTGCTGCCTGCACGCAAGGCCGCAGAAAACTGGTGGATTGCCTCCTATAGCGCCTTGCGCATTGGCGACAGCATGAGCGCCGCCAACCTCGAAGCCCCCGAAAGCCCACAGGCCCAGAAGCTGTTCGATGACGAACGCCTCGACCCCGATGCCCCTCGGGAAACGGTCGCGGCCGGCGGGGATATTCACCGTTTCCCACGCGGTCCCAACCCAGGCACTTTCCTTCACGGCTTGTTGGAATGGGCCGGTGAAGAAGGTTTCAACGTGACCCCGGAGGCGATCGAAAAAGCCGTGGGCGCGCGCTGTAACCGCCGCAACTGGGAAGGCTGGATCGTCACCCTCAGCGGCTGGCTGGAGCACCTGCTGCACACGCCACTGCCCCTGTACAACGAGCGCTTCACCCTCAGTGGCCTGCAGCAGTACCAGATCGAGATGGAATTCTGGTTTGCCAGTCACACCGTCGACGTACTCGCCCTCGACAAACTGGTGTGCCAGCACACCCATGGCGGCGTGTCCCGTGTGGCCGCCGAACCGGTGCTGCTCAACGGCATGTTCAAAGGCTTTATCGATCTGACGTTTGAGCACGATGGCCGTTACTACGTGGCCGACTACAAATCCAATTGGCTCGGCCCTGACGACTCTGCCTACACCCAGGACGCCATGGAACACTCGATCCTCGAGCATCGGTACGACCTGCAATACGTACTTTACCTGCTGGCCCTGCACCGCCAACTCAAGGCGCGCCTGCCGCATTACGATTATGACCAGCACGTCGGCGGTGCCCTGTACCTGTTCCTGCGCGGTAGCCAGTCGGTGAGCCAGGGCGCGTATTTTACCCGACCGCCTCGTGAGTTGATCGAGAGCCTGGACCTGTTGTTCCAGGGCAAGCCCATCCCACCCAAGGTTGAGCCCGCCTGGGAACAAGGAGTGCTCTTATGAGCCTGTCGCCGTTACCGCTGGAGGCGCTTTTGCCCCTCGATCGTGCCGCCGACCTGCTGCAGTTGCTTGCACGTTGGGTCGAGCGGGGTTGGCTGCGCGCCTTGGACAAAGCCTTTGTCGGTTTCCTGTACGAGCTGGACCCAAAGGCCGATCCCCTGGTGCTGCTGGCGGCGGCCTTGACCAGCCATCAACTGGGCCATGGCCACGTCTGCCTGGATGTGTTCGAAACCCTCAAGGCGCCGGATTTCGCCCTGTCATTGCCGCCCGAAGGCGACCTGCACACCGGCGCCATGCTGCTACCCTCACAGTTGCTGCACGGCCTGGATGGCGCGCATTGGTGCCATGCCCTGGCTTCAAGCCCGTTGGTTGCGCTGGCCGTCGATGGCAGCGAGGAGGCTCGTAGCCGCCCGTTGGTGTTGTCCGGCAAGCGCCTGTACCTGCGCCGCTACTGGGCCTACGAGCGGCGTATCGACCGCGCCCTGCGCCTGCGCCTTGCCAGCGTGGAAGACGCCGCCGCCGATCTGCCGCAACGGCTCAATCGCCTGTTCGACCAACCGGCGCCCGATGGGGTGATTGACTGGCAAAAGCTCGCCTGCGCCCTGGCGACCCGCGGCGCCTTCAGCATCGTCACCGGCGGCCCCGGTACCGGTAAAACCACCACCGTCGTGCGCCTGCTCGCGCTATTGCAGGCGCCCGCCGTGGAGTCCGGCAGCCCGTTGCGTATTCGCCTGGCTGCGCCCACCGGTAAAGCCGCTGCGCGCCTGACCGAATCCATCAGCCAGCAAGTGCTGTCACTGACAGTGCCCGACAACGTGCGGGAAAAAATCCCCACCCAGGTCACCACGGTCCACCGCTTGTTGGGCAGCCGTCCGGGCACCCGTCACTTCCGTCACCACCCGGGCAACCCGCTGCCTTTGGATGTGCTGGTGGTGGACGAAGCCTCGATGATCGACCTGGAAATGATGGCCAACCTGCTCGACGCCCTGCCGCCCCATGCACGCCTGGTATTGCTGGGCGACAAAGACCAACTGGCCTCGGTAGAAGCGGGGGCCGTACTCGGCGACTTGTGCCGCGATGCCGAAGCCGGCTGGTACAGCCCGCAGACTCGCCACTGGCTGCAAGCCGTTAGCGGTGAAGACCTCAGCAGCAGCGGCTTGCAAGAAGACCTCGATGGCAGCCATCCCCTGGCCCAGCAAGTGGTGATGCTGCGCTATTCGCGCCGCTTCGGCGAGGGCAGCGGTATTGGTCAACTGGCGCGTTGGGTCAACCAGCAAAACGCCGAAGAGGCCCGCCAGCTGTTAGCTGCAGGCCGTCACGACGACCTGTTCTGCGTCAGCCTCAAGGGTGAGCATGACCACGCCCTTGAGCGCCTGGTACTGGACGGGCAGGGCGATGGCGCCCAAGGTTATCGCTACTACCTGAACCTGCTGCAATCGGCGCGCCCCTCTGCGGACACACCGCGTGACGGTCCAGCCTGGACTGCTTGGGCGCAACAACTGCTGCACGCCTTCGACGCGTTTCAACTGCTTTGCGCCGTGCGGAAGGGCCCGTGGGGCGTCGAAGGGCTCAACCTGCGCATCACCGCGGCGTTGCGCAAGGTACGCCTGATCGAAGGTGACGAGCAGTGGTACGAAGGCCGACCGGTGCTGATGACCCGCAACGATTACGGGCTCGGCCTGATGAACGGCGACATCGGCATCGCCCTGAAATTGCCCGAAAGCGACGGTGGCCCCCACGTCCTGCGGGTGGCCTTTCCACGTAACGATGGCCAGGGCGGCGTGCGCTTTGTATTGCCCAGCCGCTTGAATGATGTGGAAACCGTGTACGCCATGACCGTGCACAAATCCCAGGGCTCGGAGTTCACTCACACCGCGCTGATCCTGCCGGATGCCCTTAACCCGGTGCTGACCAAAGAGCTGATCTATACCGGTATCACCCGTGCCAAACGTTGGTTCAGCCTGGTTGAGCCGCGCGGCGGCGTGTTTGAGGAAGCGGTGCGGCGCAAGGTCAAGCGTCTGAGCGGATTGATGTTGGAGTTGGACCTTCCGTCTGAAAAAAATGACTGGTAGGTCAGGCGATATTTCTTATTCAGATGTCTGATTTTTCTGAAAAAATAGCGAACCCCTCGAATGCTGTGCTTCGTGGGGATGTCCGCCGCTGTGCTATCGTTGCGGCATCATCCTGGAAAACACTTGAGAGTATCGCTGCATGAACGTGGCTGTCTCGCCCAAAGCGCGCAGTTTGAGTTGGAGACGCCTGTTACTGGTGACGGTGCTGTGCCTGCTTGCGCCGCGCCTATTTGCGCAGACGCCCAGCCTGGCCGAGCACCGTGCGCAGGCGGTCACCCAAGTGGTGCTCGGTATCCTCAGCTACGCCCGTTGGCCGGTTGAGCCTGCGCAATTGCGGCTGTGCATTGTCGGGCCGACTCAGTACACCGATGACCTGGTCAAAGGCACCACCCAGGCCACCGGTCGTCCGGTGCTGGTGCGGCGCCTGCTGGTCGATCATCCGGATATCGTCAATGCCTGTGATGCCGTCTACATCGGCAAAATCACCCCCGACGAACGCAACCGCCTGTTTACCTCATTGATCGGCCATCCCGTACTCAGCATCAGCGAAGGGGGCGACCAATGCACGGTGGGCAGCCTGTTCTGCCTGCGCGTCAGCGATGAGCAGGTGTCGTTCGAGGTCAACCTGGATTCCGTCGCCCGTAGCGGCGTGCGCATCCATCCCAGTGTGTTGCAGTTGTCCCGTCGTCGAGCGCCTGGCTCATGAGTCGCGATAAAGTGCGGCCGACCCTGCGCTCGGTAATTGCCCGCGGGCATATGATCCTGGCGCTGGTAGCCGTGACCCTGGCCAGTGTGTCCCTGACCCTGCTGGGCGTACTTGCCCTGCGGGTTTACGCCGAGCACAACCTGCACCTGATCGCCCGCTCGATCAACTACACCGTGGAAGCAGCCGTGGTGTTCAACGACAGTGCGGCGGCCACCGAAGCCCTGAGCCTGATTGCCTCTACCGAAGAAGTGGCCCAGGCAGAAGTATTCGATATCAACGGCAAGCTGCTGGCGCGCTGGGTTCGCCCGGAAACCGGCATGTTGTCACGGGTCGAGCTGCAAATAGCGCACGCCCTGCTCGAACAGCCCATCAGCCAGCCGATCCTGCGCCAGGGGCAAACCGTCGGCAGCATCCATCTGGTCGGCCACGGTGGCAGCCTGTTGCGCTTCTTGCTCAGTGGCTTGATCGGGATTCTGATCTGCACCGCCCTCAGCGCCTGGGTGGCGTTGCATCTGTCACGGCGTCTGTTAAATGGTATCACCGTGCCATTGCAACGCCTGGCTGCCGTCGCCCACGCCGCCCGCAGCGAGCGAGACTTCGACCGCCGCGTACCCTCGGCGCAGATCGCCGAACTCGACAGCCTGGGCAGCGACTTCAACGCCCTGCTCGGTGAGATGGAGGCCTGGCAAAGCCACCTGCAAAGCGAAAACGAAACCCTGGCCCACCAGGCCAGCCACGACAGCCTCACCGGCCTGCCCAACCGCGCGTTCTTCGAAGGCCGGCTGATCCGTGCCCTGCGCAGCGCGGCCAAGGTCAACGAGCGGGTGGCAGTGCTGTTCCTCGACAGCGATCGTTTCAAAGACATCAACGACAGCTTCGGTCACGCCGCTGGCGATGCCGTGCTGGTGGCCGTTGCCGACCGCGTGCGGGCGCAACTGCGCGAGGACGACCTGGTGGCGCGCCTGGGCGGTGATGAATTCGCGGTATTGCTGGCGCCCCTGCACAAGGCCGAAGACGCCCAGCGCATCGCCGACAAAATCATTGCCAGCATGGACATGCCGATTCCACTGCCTGGAGACACCCAGGTGTTGACCTCCCTCAGTATCGGCATTGCGATTTATCCCGAGCATGGTGCCACGCCAGGGACCTTGCTCAACGCTGCCGACGCGGCGATGTACCAGGCCAAACGATTGTCTTCGGGCGGCCAGCAAACGGCGGAGTCGGAGCACCCCGTCGCCAACGTTCAACACAGGAGTTGATTCCCTTGTTCGCTAACACACGCGTTTTATTTATTTCTTTGCTCGTGGCCTTCCTGGCCCTCAGCGGCTGCCAGACGCCACCCAAAGGCCTGACCCCGGCGCAAGTCGCCGTGCTCAAGCAGCAAGGCTTCGAGCTGACCGATGAAGGCTGGGCCTTCGGCCTGTCCGGCAAAGTGCTGTTTGGCAGCGACGTCGAAACCCTCAACAAACCCAGCACCGACATCGTCGAACGCATCGGCCAGGCCCTGGTAGGCGCGGGTATCGAGCGTGTGCGTGTCGACGGCCACACCGACGCCTCGGGCAAAGAGCCCTACAATGTTGCCCTGTCCCTGCGCCGCGCCAAAAGCGTGGGCAAGGTGCTGACCCGCGTGGGCATGAAAGAAGAAAACATCCAACTGCGCGGCCTGGGCAGCAGCGAGCCGGTAGCGCCGAATACGACCACAGCAGGCCGCACCGAGAATCGCCGGGTGTCGATCGTAGTGATCGCAGACTAAGCGGGTTCACCTTTCCCAAGCTGAAATGCAATCCAATGTGGGAGGGGGCAAGCCCCTCTCACAGTTGTTCTGCGATGTGCTAGCAAGAATGTTCGCTCAACGGCTCGGTGTCATCGCCCGCGTCAAGTCATCCACCACGGCCTTGCCCCTCTCATACATATAATGCGCGGCCCATGCGTATTGGTCGCCGCGAAAACCTACCAACGACCATTAGGAGTTTTCTCTGTAGGAAAGACCTGTCATGACGAATTTTAATGGCTGGGCTGATGAAGTTTCGCTTTTTCGCAAATGGTGGGCTTAGTTAAATGGACGCTATAAGTAACTACCGTAAAGGATTGCGATGACTATAAATGTCAGTCATTTTCGCCAGGAAGTATCTAAAGTCAGGCTTTCAAAAGATGCATTTGCTGAGCTATTG
Source organism: Pseudomonas sp. MF6767 (assembly GCF_016405475.1). Classification (NCBI taxonomy): domain Bacteria; kingdom Pseudomonadati; phylum Pseudomonadota; class Gammaproteobacteria; order Pseudomonadales; family Pseudomonadaceae; genus Pseudomonas; species Pseudomonas sp. MF6767. The sequence goes on from NZ_JAEKCY010000016.1 coordinate 12,290, forward strand.
ACGATAAGAGAGTTGTTCGAGACGGTAAGTCAAGGTGTTAGATTCGATACCAAGGTCGCTTACATTAATCCTTTACAGTCAAGCGTGCTGAGAGAGGAGCTGAATAGAATACGAAATATGATCGATCATGAAAGTCATGTCTTGATTCTCGATGGCTTTAAGGTGGATAAACTTTCAACGTTCAAATCTCTGGTGTGGACATTCGGTTCCTTACTCGGTGTCCCAATGGTACAGAATCATCTTGGTCATAAAGTGATTGAGGTTTATGACCGAGGTGGCAAAAGCATTGAGTAAGGTGCGAGATACCATCAGACCCGTCAAGGCGCCTATGTACATAACGATGGTGTGAGCGACCCGTTGCCTATCGATTACTTGATCCTGGCCTGTGGACAGAAAGCACTTTTAGGAGGTGAGAGCATTCTCATCGATGCAAGCGCGGTATACGCCGAGCTGATGGCGTTCCCAGAAGTATTGGAAGCGCTCAAATGCGACTTCTTTTTTGAGAATCGCGGCATGTCAGAGGATGAAAAACTGTTTAAAGCCCCCATCCTCAGCTTTTCCAGTGAAGGTATTCCACTGATCAGATACTTTCGAGTCTACATTGAGTCAGCTCACCTTAAGGCAGGAGTGCCTTTAACAGCAGCTCAAACCCAGGCACTGGACTTTCTGGATACCGTTCTCGATCAGTCATCGGTTCAGCATCGAGTACTGCTGGAGCCAGGGCAAGTGCTTATTTCAGCCGATAACAAGTTTCTGCATACGCGCACGCACTTCATTGATATGAACGCTCCACGTTCCGAGATCAATGATGCTGAGCCTTTGAGTGATCTTAATCGTTATATGCTACGGCTGTGGTTACGCAAACGATGATGCATCGGTATTCATAACGTAAGTCCTCCCATATCCGACATAAGCCGAGCCCCATGGACAACTCCGATATCGCGATCACGTTGGTCTTGATTTCTGCCTTTATGCACGCCACTTGGAATGCCGTAGTTCGCGCCGGTAGCAGTCGCTTCATGACCTTGGCCATGGTCGACGGCACCGCGCTAGTGATATGCCTGCTGGCGTTGCCGTTTGTAAGTGTGCCTAGCCTGGAGGTATGGGGCTATATACTCGTCTCTGTGGTGCTCAATACGGTCTACCGGCTATTTTTGATTAAAGCGTACGAAACGGGTGACTTCGGTCAGGTTTACCCGGTGATGCGTGGGGTGCCGCCCGTATTGGTCGTGCTGTTTTCTTACTTTCTGCTGCATGAACAGTTGTCCTCCCAGGCGTTGACGGGAGTGTTGCTGATTTGTGTGGGGATTATCAGCTTGACCTTTGTGCGCAGGATGACGGCGCAGATGTTCAAGCCGATCCTGATGGCGGTGTGCGCCGGTGCGTTTATTGCGTCTTACACGGTGGTGGATGCTAAAGGTGTAAGAGCCAGTGAGACGGTGCTGCAGTACATTATTTACCTGACAGTATTCCAAAGTATCCCGATCCCGATGCTGGCGTTTTCCAAAGAACGTTCAACCTTGGCTCGTGCGATACGTGGGCACTGGCGAGTTGGGCTATTAGGCGGTGTTTTTTACCTGGCGTCTTACGGATTGGTGTTGTTTGCCTTGTCGCTGGACGCGGTGGCCAAGGTCTCAGCTCTGCGGGAAACCAGTGTTATTATCGGCGCCATTATTGCTGCGCTGTTCTTTCACGAACGGTTCGGTTGGCGACGGATGCTTTCGGCGTTCGTCATTGTTTGCGGGATCATTTTGATCAAAGTGAGCACCTGATGGCCCAGCGTCCGCCCCCCACACCTATGCTTCAGGCGTTCGTCAGCGCAGCGCAAACCGGTAGTTTCGCCCGTTCAGCGTCTGAGCTTAACCTCACCGCCAGTGCCATTAGCCATCAAATCGCGGGCTTGGAGGAATGGTGGGGCGTGTCGTTGTTTGAGCGGCACTCACGCGGCGTCAAGCTGACTGCAGCAGGGCAGGCTCTGTTGCCAGTTACCGATGAGTTTTTCAAGGCGCTGGATGGGGTATTGCATTCACTCAATCCCGGTAAGTCCCAACCGTTATACCTATCATGCACGTCTTCCCTCTGTTCGACGTGGCTAATCCCCAGGATGCACGGCTCTCACACGCAGGCTTCATTCAACCTGGATCTGGTGTTGACCAGCGCCGACATGAGCAGCACCAGCCTGGAGGCCCATCAATACGATGTCGCCGTGGTGATGGGGTACGGTGACTATCCGGATCATTATGTCGAACTGTTGATGCGCGACGCCGTATTCCCCGTGTGTTCGCCCGATTTTCTGCGGTTGAAGGGCGGCATTGTTCTGGAGGATGTCGCCCGCTATCCGCTGATTCATCGGGTGGACGATCAGGTATGTCCGGGGTGGGAAAGCTGGTTTGCGTTTCAGGGGCTGGCGCCGCCGCCTTATCACCACGGGCCGAGATTTCCGGATTCGAGCCTGGCGATCAGCTTGGCGGTGAAGGGCGGAGGGATTGCGCTGGGCAGGACTGCGTTGGTGTATGACCAACTGGAAGACGGTGCGTTAGTTGCGTTGAATAGCCCTGTGATGATGTCCCCTGCGGCCTACTACATCATTTGTCGAAACGGGCGTCAGTCGGAGCCGGAGATTGCTCGGCTGATTGAATGGCTCAAGAGCAGCGCGGGTGAGTTTCTGCGCGAAGTTCGGCTTCGGCATCCGCAAATTGCTGCAGCAGGAGCGGTCTAAAGGTAGGAAGCCTCTGTTGCTCCTTTTAGCTTCGCAAACCTGATCTCCCGCGTCTGCCCCATCAACAACCCCTGATTCTGCTCTGTCACTTCCCGAATGTAATCCCACAACAAAGTAATCCGCTTCAACTTCCTCAAATCCTCCCGGCAATACATCCAGAACTGCCGCGTAATCGCAATCTGCTCTCCCAGCACCGGCAGCAAGCGCGGGTCCTGCGCGGCCAGAAAGCACGGCAATATCGCCATCGACCGGCCTTGCTGGGCCGCCACGTACTGCGCGATCACGCTGGTACTGCGCAAACTGGCGCTGGCGCCGGGCACCACATTGGCCAGGTACAGCAACTCTGAGCTGAAGGCCAAATCATCCACATAGCTGATAAACGGATGTTCGGCCAGATCCGCAGGTTTGCGGATCGGCGGGTGTTGGTCGAGGTAGTCCTGGGTGGCGTACAACTGCAATTTGTAGTCGCACAGTTTGCAGCACACATACGGTCCGTGTTCCGGGCGTTCCAGGGCGATGACGATGTCGGCTTCGCGCTTGGACAGGCTGATGAAGTGGGGCAGGGGCAGGATATCCACCGAGATCGCTGGATAAGTGTCGACGAAATGGCTCAGTTGCGGGGTGACGAAGAAGCTGCCGAAGCCTTCGGTGCAACCCATGCGCACATGGCCGGAAAGTGCCACGCCGGACCCGGACACCTGTTCGCAGGCCATGTGCAGGGTGCTTTCAATGGATTCGGCATAACCCAGCAACCGCTGGCCTTCGCTGGTGAGCACGAAGCCGTTGGTCCGGGATTTTTCGAACAGCAGCGTGCCGAGGGACACTTCCAGAGAGCTGATGCGCCGCGACACGGTGGTGTAGTCCACCGCCAGGCGCTTGGCGGCCACGCTAGCCTTGCGGGTGCGGGCTACTTCGAGGAAAAACTTCAGGTCATCCCAGTTCAGGGCGCCCAGGGAGGTGATGTTTTTTTGCATATTGGACCGGCTTTTATGTGCGTTCTTATTAGAGATTTGCACATCTATACTCCAAAAACAGTCCGAACGCCTCATTCTTCAAGGCGATTCAACGCCTTGGTTCTCTGCATAACTACAAGATTCTGGAGACCCCATGAACGCATCTGCCGATATTTCCGTGCAACAGGTCAAGTTGCTGATCAACGGTGAGTGGGTCGAGTCCAAGACCACCGAGTGGCAAGACATCGTCAACCCGGCCACCCAGCAAGTGCTGGCCAAAGTCCCGTTTGCCACCGCCGATGAAGTCAACGCGGCCATCGACGCTGCCCATCAAGCGTTCCAGACCTGGAAACTCACGCCGATCGGCGCGCGCATGCGCATCATGCTTAAGCTCCAAGCCTTGATCCGCGAACATTCCAAGCGCATTGCTGTAGTCCTCAGCTCCGAGCAGGGCAAGACCATTGCCGATGCCGAGGGCGATATTTTTCGTGGCCTGGAAGTGGTGGAGCACGCTTGTTCCATTGGCACCCTGCAAATGGGTGAGTTCGCCGAGAACGTGGCCGGCGGCGTGGACACCTACACCCTGCGCCAGCCTATCGGGGTGTGCGCCGGCATCACCCCGTTCAACTTCCCGGCGATGATTCCGCTGTGGATGTTCCCGATGGCGATTGCCTGCGGTAACACCTTTGTACTCAAGCCTTCCGAGCAAGACCCGTTGTCGACCATGCTGCTGGTGGAGCTGGCGCTGGAAGCCGGTGTGCCAGCCGGCGTGCTCAACGTGGTGCATGGCGGCAAGGACGTGGTGGATGCGCTGTGCACTCACAAAGACATCAAGGCGGTGTCCTTCGTCGGTTCGACGGCTGTGGGCACCCATGTCTACGACCTGGCCGGCAAACACGGCAAGCGTGTGCAGTCGATGATGGGCGCCAAGAACCACGCGGTGGTGCTGCCGGATGCCAACCGAGAACACACCCTCAACGCCCTGGTCGGTGCCGGTTTCGGCGCGGCTGGCCAGCGTTGCATGGCCACCTCGGTGGTGGTGCTGGTGGGCGCGGCCAAGCAGTGGCTGCCAGACCTCAAGGCCCTGGCACAAAAGCTCAAGGTCAACGCCGGCAGCGAAGCGGGCACGGATGTCGGCCCGGTGATCTCCAAGCGCGCCAAGGCACGTATCCTGGAACTGATCGAAAGCGGCGTGAAACAAGGCGCCAAGCTGGAGCTGGACGGCCGCGACATCAAAGTGCCGGGCTTTGAGCAAGGCAACTTTGTCGGCCCCACCCTGTTCTCAGGCGTGACCACCGACATGCGCATCTACACCGAGGAAATCTTCGGCCCGGTGCTGGTGGTACTGGAAGTCGACACCCTCGATCAAGCCATCGCCCTGGTCAACGCCAATCCGTTCGGCAACGGCACGGGCCTGTTCACCCAGAGCGGTGCGGCGGCGCGTAAATTCCAGAGCGAAATCGATGTGGGCCAGGTCGGCATCAACATCCCCATCCCGGTGCCAGTGCCGTTCTTCAGCTTTACCGGCTCCCGCGGTTCCAAGCTCGGCGACCTGGGCCCTTATGGCAAGCAAGTGGTGCAGTTCTACACTCAGACCAAAACCGTCACCAGCCGCTGGTTCGACGATGACACCGTCAACGATGGCGTCAACACCACCATCAACCTGCGCTGAACCTGGGAGACGATCATGAAGATTGCATTTATCGGCCTGGGCAACATGGGTGCGCCCATGGCCCGCAACCTGATCAAGGCTGGGCACGCGCTTAACCTGTTCGACCTGAACCAGGCGGTACTCAAGGAACTTGCCGAACTGGGCGGCACCATCAGCAGCTCGCCGCGTGATGCGGCCCAAGGTGCCGAACTGGTGATTACCATGCTGCCGGCAGCCGCCCATGTGCGCAGCGTGTGGCTGAATGAAGACGGTGTACTCGCCGGCATCGGCAAAGGCATCCCCGCCGTGGATTGCAGCACCATTGACCCGCAAACCATCCGTGAAGTAGCGGCTGCGGCAGCCAAACAAGGTGTGGCAGTGGCCGATGCGCCGGTCTCCGGTGGCACCGGCGGTGCCCAGGCCGGGACGCTGACCTTCATGGTTGGCGCCAACCCGGAACTGTTCGCCACCCTGCAACCGGTGCTGGCGCAAATGGGCCGCAACATCGTGCACTGTGGTGATGTCGGCACTGGGCAAATCGCCAAGATCTGCAACAACCTGCTGCTGGGTATCAGCATGGTCGGCGTCAGTGAAGCCATGGCCCTGGGCGATGCACTTGGCATTGATACACAAGTGCTGGCCGGCATCATCAACAGCTCCACGGGGCGCTGCTGGAGTTCCGATACCTACAATCCTTGGCCAGGCGTGATCGAGACCGCGCCATCATCGCGTGGCTATACCGGTGGTTTTGGTGCCGACCTGATGCTCAAGGACCTGGGCCTTGCGACTGAGGCTGCGCGCCAGGCGCATCAGCCGGTGATTCTCGGCGCAGTGGCCCAGCAGTTGTATCAATCCATGAGCCAGCGTGGGGAAGGGGGCAAGGACTTCTCGGCGATCATCAACAGCTATCGCAAGCCCAAATAAATACCTGTGGCGAGGGAGCAAGCTCCCTCGCCACAGGTTTTGCTGGGTCAGGCAAACACAAAATACTTACGCACAGTCTCGACCACTTCCCACGTCCCCTTCATCCCTGGCTCCACTACAAAGATATCCCCAGCGCGCAGATGGATCGGCTCCATGCCTTCAGGCGTGATCACGCAGTAGCCTTCCTGGAAATGGCAGTATTCCCACTTCACGTATTCCACGTACCACTTGCCCGGTGTGCAGATCCAGGTGCCCATGATCTTGCTGCCGTCTTCGCTGGTGTAGGCGTTGAGGTTGACAGTGTGCGGGTCACCTTCGAGCTTTTCCCATTTGCAGGCATCCAGGACCGGCAGTGGGTGGGTGTCGCGCAGTACGGTGATGGGCTTGGACATGATGACTCCGAGGCAGGGAAGGGAAAGCTCAACCCTAAGGCCTCGGGCGTTGCGCCAGTGGTCTGAACTCGACATTGGGATGCCCAGAAGCGCAGTCACCTGAACACCGCGGTCCCCTGTTGGAGCCGGGCTTGCCCGCGATGGCGGTGGCACAGCGAGCATCTCGATTGCCTGACACTCCGCTATCGTTGGCAAGCCAGGCTCCCACGAGAGGTCGTGGCGTATCTGAGCGACAGATCTGTGCATCAAACCGATGTTTCCTCGCAGTAACTGCGAAAGATTTCCCGTGTCGCGCCAGAATTCGCAAGAAAATTCACATCCCTCCCTCGTATCATTCACCTCAGTAACGAGTGAGAGCCTTGCAATGAACCCAATAAAAACGTGGTGGGATATCAGCCCGCCCTTGAGCACGGCCACCCCGACCTGGCCGGGCGATACGCCGTTCCAGGAGGAGCGCGTGTGGCAGTTCGGCCCCGAGTGTCCGGTAAATGTGGGGCGCGTCACCCTGTCGCCGCACACCGGTGCCCATGTGGATGCGCCGCTGCATTACAGCGCTGATGGCGCGCCGATTGGCGAGGTATCGCTGGATGTGTACATGGGCCCTTGCCGGGTATTGCATTGCCTGGGCAGCGGCGCGTTGGTTGAGCCCCATCAGTTGCAAGGGCGTTTGGATAACCTGCCCGAGCGCGTGCTGCTGCGTACTTATCCACAAGCGCCACTGACTGAATGGGATTCGAATTTCACTGCCATCGCCCCGCGAACCATTGAGCTGCTCGCCGGCCTGGGTGTGCGTCTGATCGGTATCGATACGCCGTCCCTGGACCCGCAGCAATCCAAGACCATGGATTCGCACAACGCCGTGGCGCGCCATGGCATGGCGATCCTCGAAGGCATCGTGCTCGATGACGTACCGGAGGGCGACTATGAACTGATCGCGCTGCCGCTGCGCTTCGCCAACCTGGACGCGAGCCCCGTGCGCGCCATTCTCCGCCCGCTCAAGGAGCCCACGCGATGAGCCAATGTCCTTTCTCAGCTGATTACCAACCGCCGGAAGAATGGCATAACGCCGAACTGAATTTTTCCGAGTCCATGAGCTATGGCGATTACCTGGACCTGGGCAAAGTCCTCAGCGCCCAGCACCCGCTGTCGCCGGATCACAACGAAATGCTCTTCATCATCCAGCACCAGACCTCGGAGCTGTGGATGAAACTGATGCTGCACGAACTCAAGGCCGCCCGCGAACATGTGCGCCTGGGTGAGCTGCCACCGGCGTTCAAGATGCTGGCGCGGGTGTCGCGGATCTTCGATCAACTGGTGCACGCCTGGGCGGTGCTGGCGACCATGACCCCGTCGGAATACAAGGCGATTCGCCCGTTCCTGGGGCAGTCGTCGGGGTTCCAGTCGTTCCAGTACCGCGAGATCGAATTCATCCTCGGCAACAAAAGCCCGGCGCTGCTGCGGCCCCATGCTCATCGCCCGGAGTTGCTGCAGCAATTGCAGGTGGCGATTGCCACGCCGTCGTTGTATGACGAGGCGGTGAACCTGATGATCAAGGCAGGGCTGGCGATTGACCCTCAGCGCGCCGAACGCGACCCGACGGCGGCCACGGTGCACGATGAATCGGTGGAAGCGGCGTGGCGCGAGGTGTATCGCGACCCGAATCGCTACTGGGACTTGTATCAATTGGCCGAGAAGTTTATCGACCTGGAAGATTCGTTCCGCCAGTGGCGCTTCCGGCATGTCACCACGGTGGAGCGCATCATCGGCTTCCAGCCGGGTACTGGTGGTACTGAAGGCGTGGGGTACCTGCGCAAGATGCTCGACACGGTACTGTTCCCTGAACTCTGGCGAGTACGTTCCACGCTCTAATAAAAAAGCCCCGGATTACCGGGGCTTTTTTCTAGGTGAAATACAGTCAATTGTGGGAGCTGGCTTGCCTGCGATTGCGGTGTATCAGTCGGCTCATCCATTGGCTGACACGCCGCAATCGCGGGCAAGCCCGCTCCCACAGGGGTTACTGCGCCACGGCAACTTTCCCGTTTCTGATCCTAAACCGGTAGGCGATATAGATAATCCCCACCCATACCGGCATCGCGTACACCGACTCACGAATTCCCGGAATCGCCAGCATCACCCCGATGATCATCACCATGAAGGCCAGACACAGGTAGTTGCTGAACGGGAACCAGAAGGTCTTGAACGACGGCGTCACGCCTTGCTCGCCCATGGCCTTGCGGAACTTGATATGGGTCAGGCTGATCAGCGCCCAGTTGATCATCAACGAAGCAACCACCAGCGCGAACAGCAACTCCAGGGCACTGTGCGGCGCGACGTAGTTGACCACCACGCACAGCATCGTCACCAACGCCGAAATCGCCAACGCCCGCAGCGGCACGCCTTGCTTGTTGAGCTTCATCAGCGCCTTGGGCGCGTCACCTTGCTCGGCCAGGCCGAACAGCATGCGGCTGTTGCAGTACACGCCGCTGTTGTACACCGACAACGCCGCGGTCAGCACCACGAAGTTGAGGATGTGGGCGGCGGTGTCGTTGCCGATCAGCGAGAAGATCTGCACAAACGGGCTGCCGCTGTAGGCATCGCCTGACGCGCCGAGGGTTTGCAGCAGTTGATCCCACGGGTACAGCGACAACAGCACGGTCAGCGCACCGACATAGAAAATCAGGATGCGGTACACCACCTGATTGATTGCCTTGGGGATCACCTTGCGTGGTTCGCTGGCCTCGGCGGCGGTGATGCCGACCAGTTCCAGGCCACCGAACGAGAACATGATGAAGGCCATCGACATCAACAGCCCCATGCCGCCATTGGGGAAGAAACCACCGTGGCTCCACAGGTTGCTGACCGAGGCCTGGGGGCCGCCGGTGCCGCTGAACAGCAGGTAGCAGCCGAGCACGATCATGCCGACAATCGCCACCACCTTGATGATCGCAAACCAGAATTCGGCTTCACCGAAGAACTTCACGTTCAGGGTGTTGATCAGGTTCACCGCGACGAAGAACACCAGCGCGCTGACCCAGGTTGGGATCTCCGGCCACCAGAACTGGATGTACTTGCCCACCGCCGTCAACTCGGCCATGCCCACCAGCACGTAGAGCACCCAGTAGTTCCAGCCCGCCAGGAAGCCTGCGTAACCGCCCCAGTATTTATGTGCGAAGTGGCTGAAGGAACCGGCCACCGGCTCTTCGACGATCATCTCGCCTAGCTGGCGCATGATCAGGAACGCGATAAACCCGGCCACCGCATAGCCCAGGATCATCGACGGCCCCGCCGACTTGAGTACCCCGGCCGAGCCGAGGAACAAGCCTGTACCAATCGCACCTCCCAAGGCGATCAGCTGAATGTGCCGGTTTTTCAGGCCACGCTTGAGGCCCACCGGGTTAACCATGTCATCCGCCATTAACATTCCCTTCTACTTGTTTTTCTCAAGGGTGATTGCACGCCGCATCGGCCCCTCAGAACTGCTGAGGGTCAGATATTACTCTGCGTAAACTTTTCGTAATACAGCTGAACGCCATCAAGTGCCTGATCCGCCAGCCATTGCTGGATGGATTCGACCATCGGAGGGGGGCCGCACACGTACATATCCGCCGATCTGTCCCGCAGTTCGGCCAGGTCGAAATGCTCGGTGAGGTAGCCGCGTTTGCCCGTCCACTCGGCTGAGGCGTCGCTCAGCACTTCGGTGTAGCGAAAGTTCGGGATTTTTGCCGCGTAGGCGTGGATACGCGCCGCTTCACATAAATCTTCGGCGCCGCGCACGCCGTAGTACAGGTGCACAGGTTGCGTGCAGCCGTTGACGGCCAGCTCATCGAGCATGCCCAACAACGCCGACAACCCGGTGCCGCCCGCCACCAGTACCAACGGTTGGGTGACATGCCGCAGATAAAACGCACCCAAGGGCGCCTCCATCAACATTTCATCACCTACTTGGCAGCGTTCACGCAGGTAGTTGCTCATGACTCCATCGGGCAGCAGGCGTACCAGGAACTGCAACTGATTACCCGGCCGGTTGGCGAAGGAGTAGGAGCGCCAGCTATCGGTGCCGGGCACCGACAGACGCGCATATTGGCCCGGCAAAAAATCCAGTGGCTGGTCCAGTTGCACCTGCAAGATGGCGGTGCTGGTCGAGACCTGCTGCACCGCGCTCACCGTGCCGCGTACCTGCACGGGCCCGGGGGCGTTGCACAGGCTCGAATCAAAGTCGAAATAGAAGGTGGCGTCGGACTTCACCCGGGTCTGGCAACTGAGCATCTTGCGCTGTTGCAGGTCGAGGCTGGAGAGCGCTTCCTCGTCGACGTAGTCCTGGGTGTACTCACCGGATTCGCAACGCCCCTGGCAGGTGCCGCACACACCTTCGCGGCAATCGAGCGGGATTTTGATGCCGTTGCGCAGGGCTGCGTCCAACAGGATTTCATGGGCGCCCACCGGGAAGAACAGGGTCTTGCCATCGGCAAAGCTGAAGGCCACTTTGTGATTCATTGATGAAACTCCAAGCGTGCCCCTGTGGCGAGGGAGCTTGCTCCCGCTGGGCTGCGAAGCTGCCCCAAAAAACTGGGAGCGCTGCGCACTCCAGCGGGAGCAAGCTCCCTCGCCACAGGGGGGGTGCTGGTTTTTAAAGGTGATAGAAATCCAGCACCGAGTTGATGGTGTCGTTGAGCAGCAAGGCGTGCTTGCGCATGATCAGCCAGCTGTCGCCCTCGGGCTTGAGGCGATAGGTTGCGTGCCCATAGAACTGCTCGGAAGTAGCCAGCCGATAAAACAGCGTGTGCCAGTTCAAGCGCACCTCCAAGGTGCTGTCACTTTGTTCGGCAATGCGCACGTTATTGATCAGGTGCAAGGTGCGCGGCATCGGCGTGGCAGAGGCGGCTTTGCCGGTGCGCAGGCGGAACACGCGGTCTTCCAGGCCCGAGCGGTTGGCGTAGTAGATCAACGACATCTCGCGCTTGGGGTCTTGGGTGTAGACGTGTTCGGAATCCCATTGCGGCAGGTGGAATTCGCTCTGCGGGTCGAACAACTGCACGTAGGCGTCCCAGTCCTGGGCGTCGCACAGTTCGGACTTGCGGTAGAAGAACTGCTCGATCTGGTACTGCAATTGCGCATTCATCACTTCACCTCCCGCAGGCTCAGGGCCCGCTGGTCCAAACCCTTGAGCAGAAACCGTTGCCAATTGCGGTGCTGGTTGACGTACAAGCCTTCGTGGGTGAACTCAGTGCCGGTCATCGCCGGTTGGATGCCAATGGCCTCGCTGTTGGGCGTCGGCCCGGTCTCCCAGCGATGGCTGCCGCGAGAAATATCGCTCCAGCGCTCCAGGCGGCCCTGGAAACCGCGCTGGGCTTCGCGAAATTCCACCAGGTCGTCGGGCGTGCCCATGCCCGAGACGTTGAAGAAGTCCTCGAACTGGCGGATCCGGTTTTCGCGATCGGCGTCGGACTCACCTTTCACGCCCAGGCACTGGCTGATGATTTCGGTCTTGTTCCAGGCCACCGGGCGGATGATGCGCAGCTGCGAGCTGATCTGGTCGAGAAAGAACAGGCTGGGGTAGATGTTCAGGTTGCGCAGGCGGTGCATCATCCACTCGGCCTTCTGCTGGCCGTGTTCTTCTACCAGGCGCGGCATGATGGTGGCGTAGCCGGAGCGCACGCTGGGGTTGGGCATGTCGCTGAACAACACACTGTGGCCGTTATTGAAGGCGAACCAGCCGTCATCGGTATTCGCGTCGCCGGCGCCGAGCTTGCTGTAGTCCAGCGTCGTGCTGGAACCTGCGCCGTTCTCGGTGTTGACCTGCTGGCGATGCTGCACGGTGGCCACGTAGTTGTAGTGCACGGTGCTGACGTGATAACCGTCCAGGCCGTTTTCGTTTTGCAGCTTCCAGTTGCCGTCGTAGGTGTAGGCAGACTTGCCCGCAAGCACCTCCAACTCTCCGGTGGCCGATTGCGCCACCATCATGTCGAAGAACACTTTGGCGTCGCCGAGGAAATCTTCCAGGCTGTCGGTGCCGTTCACGTCCAGGCTGATAAACACAAAGCCCTTGTAGCTGTCGATGCGCGCTTTTTTCAGGCCGCGGGTGGCCTTGTCGAAACCTTCCGGGTATTCCCCTGGCGCCTTGACCTTCACCAGTCGGCCATCGCTCTTGTAGCACCAGGCGTGGAACGGGCAGGTGAAAGTGGATTGGTTGCCCTTGCCCACGCGGGTGAGGGTAGTGCCGCGATGCTGGCAGGCGTTGATCAGCGCGTTGAGCCGGCCTTCGCCGTCACGGGTGATGATCATCGGTTGGCGCCCGGCGCGCATCGTCACGAAGTCGTGGTTATTGGCCAGTTCGCTTTCGTGGCAGGCGTAGATCCAGTTTTTTTCGAAGATCAGCTCCATCTCCAGGTCGAACAGTTCGGGCTCGGTGAACATGTCGCGGGCGATGCGGAACACTTCATCTGCCGGGCGAAAGTCCAGGCAGCTTTCGATAAAGGTTTTCCACTGCTCGACGGTTCTTGCACCACTCATGGGAGGCACCTTTTGATCATGGCTAAACGGTGAGCCATTAAGCGGCTGCAATGCGGTAGCGGGCTATCCGCTTAATGGGGGAACGCAGGCCGCAAAGTTGGGCAACAAATACCCATGGCGGTGCGCGCAGGTGACGGCATGCGCTACTGTGATGGTGGGCGATGGTCGTAGAACCCTGGGATTTATCCACATAGTCGACCCTTACTATCCACCCAGTGGCCACGCTACTGGCGTGGCCTGGAACTTGCTGTCGAGGTTCAACGACGCGCCGCCAGAGCGCGCAAATGCCTAACCGCCGTGGGTGCACCCTGATGAGTAGCCAGACACGCGATATTCATATTCAACGCTTCGACCTGGAAGGCGCGCGCAGCTGGATGTCCGGCATCTGCGGGCCCCATCGCCTGGCGACGGCCACCCCCGAGCGCCTGCGCTTTCACCACAGCGCCAACGTGTTCAAGTCCCGCGCCACCACCCTGGGCGTGATCGAATACGGTACCGATGTGACCATCGACATCGAAGACGCCGAGCACTTTCGCAGCTACAGCTTGAGCCTGCCGCTGGTGGGCGAGCAGGAGCTGAGCAAGAACGGTGAGCGCCTCAGTTCCAACCGCGACCAGGGCGTGATCATTTCACCCAATGAGCATCAGGTGCTGGCGATTTCCGGTGACTGCCGCAAGTTGCAGGTGGTGATCACCCGCGCGGCGATGAGCGAGTCACTGGAAGGTTTGCTGCAACGGCCCATCGATGCACCGCTGCGGTTTGAGTCGGTGATGGATGCTGTGGACGGAGCACCGGCCTCGTGGTGGCGCATGGCGCGATACTTCATCGCCGAACTGGAATGCAGCAGCGAGTTGTACGAGCAGGCGGCGTTTACCCGTGACCTGGAAAGCTCGCTGATCAAGGGGCTGATCCTGGCCCAACCCAATAACTACTCTGAAGAACTGCGCGAGGTTCTGGGGGTGAAACTGCCGCACTACTTGATCCGTGCGCGGCAATTCATCCACGACAACGCCCGTGAAGTGCTGCACCTGGAAGACCTGGAAGCGGCAGCGGGCGTGTCGCGGTTCAAACTGTTCGATGCGTTTCGCAAGTACTTCGCACTGTCGCCCATGGCGTATCTGAAGAAGCATCGGTTGGGGGCGGTGCGCCAGGAGATTCTGGAGCAGGGCTCAATGCGCACTATTTCTGAAATCGCCCTGGGCTGGGGGTTTACGCACCTGGGGCGGTTTTCGGCGGAATACCGCAAGCTGTTCGATGAGTCGCCCAGCCAGACATTGCAACGCAAGCGCCTGCGCATTACTTGAACTGGATGAAAAGCAATCTGTGGGAGCTGGCTTGCCTGCGATAGCGGTCGGCCGATCAATACGATGCCAACTGTTCCGCCGCCATCGCAGGCAAGCCAGCTCCCACATGGAATATGGGGCGTCTGGAGAACCTCAGATCAGTTCCTCAACCAGTTGCAGGCAATGAGTCAGCCCCGGCGACTGGTCATTCACCCGCCGGCTCAGAATGATCGGCGAAGTCGCAGTGGCCTCCACAATCGGCGTATAGCCAATATCCGCCCGATGCAGCACCTGCACCGACGCCGGCACCAACGTCACCCCCATACCTGCGCCCACCAGGCCAATAGCGGTCTGCAATTCGTTGGTCCACTGCGCCACCTTCAGGCTCAAGCCATGGGCGTCGAACAGCGCGATCACATGGTCGGCATAACTGGGGCGCGGGTTGCCGGGGTAGAGCACAAAGGGTTCGCCGGCCAACTGGGCGAGGGTGGCCGGGGCGCCCAGCAACGGGTGACCACTGGGCAGCACTGCTACCAGGCGGTCCTCCACCAGTACGCGCTGGACGATGGCCGGATCGTCGATGCGAATCCGCCCGAAGCCTACGTCAATGCGGCCAGCCTTGAGCGCTTCGACCTGCTGCAAAGTGGTCATCTCCGACAAACCCAGCTCCAGCTCCAGGGCCTCGTGAGTGCGCAGGCGCCGAATCAGCTCCGGCAGCACGCCATACAAGGTCGACGGCGCAAAGCCGATGCCCAGCCAGGTTTTCTCGCCTTGGCCGATGCGCCGGGTGGTGTCGCAGACCTTGCCCAGTTGTTCGAGCAGCATATTGGCATGCTCATAGAAAAACCGTCCGGCCTCTGTCAGCCGCAAGGGCCGGCTGCGCTCCAGCAGCACCACCCCCAGTTCGTCCTCCAGTTGCTGGATCTGCCGGCTCAAAGGCGGCTGGGCGATATGCAAGCGTTCGGCAGCTCGGGTGAAGTTGAGGGTCTCGCCCAGCACCTGGAAATAGCGCAAGTGACGCAGTTCCATATCGACTCCTTTCATACCTTGAGGGTATCGCACGAGACCAATTCTATATTGGAAGCCCAAAAAAATGCGGAACAGAATCGACGTAAATTTATAAAGAACCCAATGGGTATTGCCATGCCGATTTGCACCATCGAGTCGATTGAAACTGTCATCGTCGACCTGCCCACCCTTCGCCCGCACAAGCTGGCGATGCACACGATGCAAAACCAGACCCTCGTCATCATTCGCCTGCGTTGCACCGACGGCATCGAAGGCATCGGTGAAGCCACCACCATCGGTGGCCTGAGCTACGGCAACGAGAGCCCCGACAGCATCAAGGTCAACATCGACTGTCACTTCGCGCCGCTGCTGATCGGCCAGGACGCGAGTAACGTCAACGCGGCGATGTTGCGCCTGGAGCGCAGTATTCGCGGCAACACCTTTGCCAAGTCCGGTATCGAAAGCGCCTTGCTCGACGCCCTTGGCAAACGCCTCGGGCTCCCGGTCAGCGAGCTGCTGGGCGGGCGTGTGCGTGATGCGTTGCCGGTGGCCTGGACCCTGGCCAGCGGTAATACCGAACAGGACATCAACGAGGCCGAGAAAATGCTCGACCTGCGCCGCCACCGTCTCTTCAAATTGAAGATCGGCGCGGGGGAGGTCAACCGCGACCTGGCCCATGTGATCGCGATCAAAAAAGCCCTGGGCGAGCGCGCCAGTGTGCGCGTCGACGTCAACCAGGCCTGGGATGAAGCCGTGGCCCTGCGGGCGTGCAAGGTGCTCGGCGACAACGGTATCGACCTGATCGAACAACCGATCTCGCGCAACAACCGTGGTGGTATGACTCGGCTCAACCTGTCGAGCCCGGTGCCGATCATGGCCGATGAGTCCATCGAGTGTGTCGAGGATGCATTCAACCTGGCCCGTGAAGGCTCGGCCACAGTGTTCGCCCTCAAGATCGCCAAGAATGGCGGCCCTCGCGCTGTATTGCGCACGGCGGCGATTGCCGAAGCGGCTGGCATCGGCCTGTACGGCGGCACCATGCTCGAAGGCGGCATTGGCACCCTGGCTTCGGCCCATGCCTTTCTCACGCTGAACACCCTGGCGTGGGGCACCGAATTGTTCGGCCCGCTGTTGCTCACCGAAGACATCCTCACCGAGCCACCGGTGTACCGCGATTTCCAGCTGCACGTTGCCAGCGCGCCGGGCCTGGGCCTGGCGCTCGATGAAGAGCGCCTGGCGTTCTTTCGCCGTGACAAACACTAAGAGGCCTCTGCCATGTTGTTCCACGTAAAAATGACCGTGAACCTGCCCCTCGACATGCACCCCGAGCGTGCCGCCAGCCTCAAGGCCGAGGAGAAAGCCTTGGCTCAGCGCCTGCAAGAGGAGGGCAAATGGCGCCACCTGTGGCGCATCGCCGGGCATTACGCCAACTACAGCGTGTTCGATGTCGACAGCGTGCAGGACCTGCACGACCTGCTGATGCAACTGCCGTTGTTCCCCTACATGGCCATCGAAGTGAACGCGCTGTGCCGCCATCCGTCGTCGATCCATGCGGACGACCGCTGAGCCGGCTTCCACCTATAACTACAAGATGAGGAATGCACCATGTCCATCCGCCTGTCCCAGACTGCCCACGCCCAACAGTTTCTCGAAGAAGCCAGCGGTAATCTCAATGACGCGGGCAACCCGCGCACCAAGGCGCTGATCTATCGGATCCTGCGTGACACCGTGAACATCATCGAAGACCTGGAAGTGACCCCGGAAGAATTCTGGAAGGCGGTCAACTACCTCAATGAACTGGGCAAAAACCAGGAGGCCGGCCTGCTTGCCGCCGGCTTGGGCCTGGAGCATTACCTGGACCTGTTGATGGATGCCGCCGACGAGGAGGCCGGCAAGTCGGGCGGCACGCCGCGCACCATCGAAGGCCCGTTGTACGTGGCCGGTGCGCCGCTGTCCAAGTACGAGGCACGGCTGGATGACGGCAAGGACGACGCGGTGCCGTTGTTCATGCGCGGGCAAGTACGCGATACCGAGGGCAAGCCGTTGGCAGGGGCGATTGTCGATGTGTGGCAGGCCAACACGGGCGGGACCTATTCGTGGTTCGACCCGGCGCAATCGGAATTCAACCTGCGTCGGCGCATCGAGACCGACGCCCAGGGCAACTACCGTTTTCGCAGCATCGTGCCTTCAGGCTACGGCTGCCCACCGAGCGGGCCGACGCAACAGTTGCTTGACCAACTGGGGCGCCACGGGCAACGGCCGGCGCATATCCACTTCTTCATCTCGGCGCCGGGGCACCGGCACCTGACCACGCAGATCAACCTGTCGGATGATCCGTACCTGCACGATGACTTTGCCTATGCCACCCGGGATGAACTGATTGCCGAGATTCGCTTCAGTGACGATCCGCAACTGGCGCGCGAATTTGGCGTGCAAGGGCGGTTTGCGCAGATTGATTTTGACTTTGAGTTGCAGGTGGCGGATGCGCCAATAGAGCAGCAGCGCATGCAACGAGTCCGCGCCCTCGAAGACTGATCTGTGGGAGCTGGCTTGCTGTGGCGAGGGAGCTTGCTCCCGCTCGACAGCGAAGCTGGAGCCGGCTTTTGGGGGCGCTGCGCACCCCAGCGGGAGCAAGCTCCCTCGCCACAGCAAGCCAGCTCCCACATTGGTTTTTTGGTGATTTAGTTATTTGCGCACGACCAGGTCCAACACCTCATCCCGGTCTTTGATCTTCTGCAGCACTATCTCCGAGCGGATATCCATCACCCCCGCCGTGCGGTTCAGATGATTCACGATAAAGTCCGAAAAGTGCTTGAGGTTGCGCGCCTGCACCCGCAGCACATAGTTGCTGGCGCCGGTGATTACATAGGCGCTCGCCACCTCCGGCCAGCCTTGCACCTTCTTGATAAACGTCTCATGCCAGTCCTCCACATCCTGGCGCAGCGACAGGTGCACGATGGCTTCCAGCTCGATTCCCAGCTGTTCGGCGTTCAATACCGCGCGGTAACCGCTGATGATTCCCTCGCTCTCCAGCAGGCGCAAACGGCGCAGGCATGCAGACGGCGACAGCGCGACTTTTTCCGCCAATTCCTGGTTGCTGATGCGGCCATCCTGTTGCAGGAAATGCAGGAGGCGCAGGTCGGTAGCGTCGAGAATCATGCTTGGAAGATATCCGCGTGTTTGGAGGTTAAATTCGAATTTTCTACAGCTTAAATAGCCGTTCACCCACCACTTTGCACGAAAATTCTCTAAAAGTTCGTTCATTATTTGGTTCATCCTCACTTATAAAAACCAGGACGACCCATGACCACTCGAAGCCATTGCCAAGCCCTCGACGCCCAGGACCCGTTGGCCCACCTGCGTGCCCAATTCGCCTTGCCCGAAGGCGTGATCTACCTCGATGGCAACTCCCTCGGCGCTCGCCCGGTGGCGGCGCTGGAGCGGGCACAACAGGTGATCGCCGAGGAGTGGGGCAATGGCTTGATTCGTAGCTGGAACAGCGCCGGCTGGGCGGATTTATCCCAGCGCCTGGGCAATCGCCTGGCGCCATTGATTGGTGCGCGTGAGGGCGAGGTGGTGATCACCGATACCACCTCGATCAACCTGTTCAAAGTGCTCAGCGCCGCCTTGAGTGTGCAGCGCCAACGTACACCTGCGCGCAAGGTCATCGTCAGCGAAGCGAGCAACTTTCCCACCGACTTGTACATCGCCGAAGGCTTGGCCGAATTGCTGCAACAAGGCTATTCCTTGCGCCTGGTGAACAGCCCGGCGGAACTTCCCCAGGCTATCGATGCGGACGTGGCGGTGGTGATGCTCACCCACGTCAACTACAAGACCGGCTATATGTACGACATGGCGGCCCTGACCGCGCTGAGCCACGAGTGCGGCGCGCTGAGCATCTGGGACCTGGCGCATTCGGCGGGCGCGGTACCTGTCGACCTGCATCAGGCCAATGCGGATTATGCGATTGGCTGCACCTACAAATACCTCAACGGCGGACCGGGCTCCCAGGCGTTTGTGTGGGTCAACCCGGCGTTGGTGGATGTGGTGCGCCAGCCGTTATCGGGTTGGTTCGGGCATACCCGGCAGTTCGCCATGGAGTCCACCTACGCCCCCAGCGCCGGCATTGCCCGCTACCTCTGTGGTACGCAGCCGATTACCTCGTTGGCCATGGTGGAATGTGGCCTGGAGATTTTTGCCCAGACCGACATGGTGCGCCTGCGGACTAAGTCCCTGGCCTTGACTGACCTGTTCATTGCGTTGGTCGAAAGTCGTTGCGCCGCCCACGGCCTGGAGCTGATCACCCCGCGTGAACACACCCGGCGCGGCAGCCACGTCAGCTTTGAACACCCCGAAGGTTACGCGGTGATCCAGGCCTTGATCGCCCGAGACGTGATCGGCGATTACCGTGAGCCGCGGATCATGCGTTTTGGTTTCACGCCGTTGTACACCAGCTTTACCGAAGTGTGGGACGCCGTGGAAATTCTCGGTGAAATTCTCGATAACGCTACGTGGGACCAAGCGCAATTCAAAGTGCGCAACAGCGTTACTTAAGGGCAACACAGATCAAATGTGGGAGCTGGCTTGCCTGCGATAGCGTCGGTGCATTCACTACCGTTATCGCAGGCAAGCCAGCTCCCACAGGTTCAGCGTCAGCCACTATCACAATAATAAAGGGGCACACCAGTGACCACGCCAGACAACGGCTTTGCAGAAATTACCCACCGTGAACTGGGCCTGAGGCGCCAGCTCACTTCCGGCCAGATGAGCATGATCGCCATCGGTGGCGCCATCGGCACCGGGCTGTTCATGGGCAGCGCCTACGCCATCGGTTATGCCGGGCCGAGCGTGCTGGTGAGCTACGCCATCGGCGCGTTGATTACCTTGCTGCTGATGGGCTGCCTGGCGGAGATGACGGTGGCCCATTCCACCTCCGGCTCCTTTGGCGCTTACGCCGAGTTCTACATCAGCCCGTTGGCCGGGTTCCTGGTGCGCTATGCCTACTGGGCGGCGATTGTGCTGGCGGTGGGGGCCGAGGTCACGGCGGTGGCGATGTACATGAAGTACTGGTTCGCCAACGTGCCGGAGTGGGTGTGGATCGTGTCGTTTTCCAGTGTGCTGATCCTGCTCAATGCGATCAGCGTGAAGACCTTCGGCAACTTCGAATACTGGTTCTCGACGATCAAGATCAGCGCCATTGTCGGTTTCATCATCCTGGCGGTGTATGTGGTGTTCGGCTCCGGTAACCCTGACTACGGGGTGCAGAACTACACGGCCCACGACGGCTTTTTCCCCCATGGCTTGAGTGGCATGTGGATCGCGGTGATCGTGTCGATCTTCAGCTACCTCAGTGTCGAGATGATCGCCGTGGCCGCCGGTGAAGCCGCCGACCCGGAGCAGGCAGTGAAGAAAGCCTTCCGCGCTACCATCGTGCGGCTGGTGGTGTTCTATCTGCTGACCCTGGCGCTGATGCTCGCCATCGTGCCGTGGAACCAGGCCGGCCAGGCCCAGAGCCCGTTTGTCACAGTGATGCAGACCATCGGCATTCCCGGTGCCACCGGGGTGATGAATTTCGTGATCCTGATCGCGGCGCTGTCGGCCATGAACAGTCAGCTCTACATCACCACGCGCATGATGTTCAGCCTGTCGCGCGCTGGTTTTGCGCCCAAGTCCATGGGCGCGCTGAGCAAGAACGGCATCCCGCTCAACGCATTGCTGCTGTCCAGTTCGGGCATTGCCCTGGCGACGTTGCTCAACGTGGTGTACCCGGAAAGCTCGTTCACCCTGATGATGGCGATCTCGATGTTTGGCGCAATCTTCACCTGGTTCATGATCTTCCTCACTCACCTGTTTTTCCGCCGCTATCGCAAGCGTCATGGCGGGGCGAAGTTGTCGTTCCAGTTGCGCCTGTTTCCCTACAGCACGTTGCTGGGGTTGGTGCTGATGGGGGCGGTGATGATCACCACCTATTTCACCGACGCCTTCAAGATGACGTTGGTGTTTGGCGTGCCGTTCCTGCTGATCTTGTCGGCGGTTTACTACACCTTCTTCCACAAACGCGCATCATCTGTAGGAGCGAGCTTGCTCGCGAAGAACCCGAGAGCGCCGCGTTAAACCTGATAGCTCGCGTTATCGTTGGCGATCTTCGCGAGCGAGCTCGCTCCTACAAGGGGGGGCGGTGAGCGCAGCGAGTAATGTGCTGACGTAACCGGGCAGTTGCTCGAACGAGCGTGCGCATAACAACAGTTTGCGGCAGGCCCATTCTTCTTGCAGGGGGTGGGCTTTGAAGCGCCGTGCAGGTGGCCAACGGTCCAAGGCGGCCTGAGGCACGATGCCCAGGCCCGCGCCGCCGGCGACCATGCGAATCACCCCATCAAAACCGTCGGCGCGAATGCGCGTCTGCAAGCGAAAGCCCGCGTGCAGTGCCTGTTCTTCCAGGTAAACCGCCAACGCGCTGTTGGCCGCCAGGCCCACGTAGTCGTATTGCAAGCTCTCGATAAAACTCGCGCTGGTCAACGGGTGGTCCAGGGGCATGATCAGCACCAGCGGGTCGTCGCGAAACGCCAGGGTCTGCAAGCCGTGGGTGTCTACCGCATCGGAAATAATCCCCAGCTCGGCGGTGCCCTGGCGCAAGGCGTGGGTGATGCGCAGGCTGGGCAATTCTTGCAGGTCGATATCGAGGTTGGGGTGCTCGCGCAAAAACTGAGCGAGCAGTTCAGGCAGGTACTCGCTTAGAGCGGTGGTATTGCACAGCAGGCGTACCTGGCCTTTGACGCCATTGGCGTATTCGGCCAGGTCTTGCTGCAGATGGTCGGCCTGCTGCAACAGCAGGCGAGCATGCCGCGCCAGGGCTTTGCCCGCGGGTGTTGGGGTTACGCCACGGCGGCCGCGCTCGAGAAACGCGATGCCCAGTGAAGACTCCATGGCTCGGATGCGTGCGCTGGCGGCAGCCAGGGACAGGTGGCTGCGGGCCGCGCCGGCGGTGATATTGCCGGAGTCCAGGATGTGCAGGTAGAGGCGCAGGTCGATGAGGTCAAAGTGCATTAAGTTTTCCAGTGACTGGAAGGGCCTCATCGCAGGCAAGTCAGCTCCCACACTTGAATGTATTCACAATTCCAAATGTGGGAGCTGGCTTGCCTGCGATAGCGTCATCAGCCTCACACAAAACAAGAGGCTACCTCAGTATATGGCGAATTTTCAGCCACTCTCCAGCCCTGCACAATCGGTGCATGAATACCTTCCTCGCGTTCTACCAAAACCTCGGCCCCGCCCTGACAGCGCTGGTCATCACCACCTTCCTGCTGGCCGGTACGGTGAAGGGCGTCATCGGCCTGGGCTTGCCCACTGTAGCCATGGGTATGCTTGGCCTGGCTATGCTGCCGGCGCAGGCTGCGGTATTGCTGATCATTCCTTCGACGGTGACCAACCTCTGGCAACTGTCCTTTGGCGGGCACTTGGGTGCCTTGCTCAAACGCCTGTGGTCGATGCTGTTGCTGATCTTCCTCGGCACCGGGCTGGGCACCTTGTGGCTGGGCATGGGTAGCGGACCTTGGGTGGTGCGTGCCCTGGGCGCGGCTTTACTGGTGTATGCGCTGAGCGGGTTATTCCTGCCAACCTTCAAGGTCGCGCCCCGAACCGAGCGTTGGCTGGGCCCCTTGTGCGGGGTGATCACCGGCATCATTACCTCGGCCACCGGTGTCTTCGTGATCCCGGCGGTGCCGTACCTGCAGGCGCTGGGCTTGAGCCGTGATCAGTTGGTGCAGGCGCTGGGGCTGTCGTTCACCGTGTCGACGTTGGCACTTGCCGCCGGGCTGGCCTGGCGCGGGGCACTGGGCGGCGGTGAAATGGGCGCGTCATTGCTGGCGTTGGTGCCGGCATTGCTGGGGATGTGGCTGGGTCAGGTGGTGCGCCGACGCATCAGTGCGCTGTGGTTCAAACGTGGATTTTTCACCGGCATGGCGTTGCTGGGAGGCCATTTGTTGCTGGCTGGTTAATAATGGCCGTGCCTGTGTCAGCCGACAAATCAAGGACCGCCCGTGAAAGCCCGTTCCGATGAGCTACAGATCTTCGTCAGCGTGATTGAATGCGGCTCGATTTCCGCCGCCGCCGAAAAGGTCGGGCAAACGCCATCGGCAGTCAGCCGTACCTTGTCGCGCCTGGAAGCCAAACTCGACACCACCTTGATCAACCGCACCACGCGGCGCATGGACCTGACCGAAGAGGGCAAGTACTTCTTCGAGCAGGCCAAGCTGATCCTTGCGCAGATGGATGAGCTGGAAGAGCGCCTGTCATCGCGCCAGAAAAAACCGGCCGGCCGCCTGCGTATCAATGCCGCCGTGCCGTTCATGCTGCATGGGGTCGTGCCGTATATCGCCGAATTTCGCAGCCTTTACCCGGATATCCAGTTGGAGCTCAACAGCGATGATTTGATCATCGACCTGCTGGAGCAAAGCACCGACATCGCCATTCGCATCGGCGCCCTTGCCGACTCGACCCTGCATGCGCGTTTCCTGGGCAGCACGCCGCTGCATGTTCTGGCCAGCCCCGGCTACCTCAAGCAATACGGCACGCCGACGACCGTTGCCGAGTTGGCTGATCACACCTTGCTGGGTTTCACCCACACCGAGACCCTCAACCACTGGCCGCTGCGTCACGGCGAAGGTGACCGCTGGCTGATCCAGCCCGGCGTCAGCGCCTCCAGTGGCGAAACCGTGCGCCAGTTAGCGCTGCAGGGGCAGGGCATTTGTTGCCTGTCGAATTTCATGACCGTCGCTGACATCGACGCCGGCCGCCTGGTGCCCATGTTGGAGGCGTTCAACAGCGGTTATCGCCAGCCGATCCACGCGGTGTTCTATCGCAACTCGCAATTGGCACTGCGCATCCAGTGCTTCCTGGACTTTATTCAGGCCAAGCTGGCGCGGTATGCGCGCTGATTCGTGACCTGAACGCAAGAGTGAATTGGGCCGCACGGGCTTATTCGGCAGCCGTGGGGGCTGGATACTGGGCGCATCACTTACCCAGTCAGGAGCAACCTCCATGAATGTATTCGTTACCGGTGCAGCAGGGTTTATCGGCGGTTCGATCGCCACCGGCCTGGTCAACGCCGGCCATCACGTCACCGGCCTGGTGCGCAGCGCCGAACAAGCCGCTGAACTGACCGCGCTGGGCATCACGCCGGTGATCGGCACCCTCGACGACGCAGCCGTGTTGACGGCGCAGGCGCAGAAGGCCGATGCGGTGATCAACGCCGCCAGCAGCGACCATCGCGGTGCCGTAGAAACCTTGCTGGCTGCCTTGAAAGGCTCAAACAAGCCGTTCCTGCACACCAGCGGTTCGAGCATCGTCGGCGATGCGTCGGGCGGCAAGGCCAGTGAAGTCATCTACTTTGAAGACAACCTGCCAGAGCCGACCGTCGACAAGGCCGCACGCGTGGCGATCGACAACCTGATCCTTGCGGCGGCCAATGACGGTGTGAATTCGGCGGTGATCTGCAACACCCTGATCTACGGCCACAGCCTGGGCGTAAAGCGTGACAGCGTGCAATTGCCACGCTTGCTCAAGCAGGCGCGCAAAAGCGGGGTAGTGCGCCATGTGGGCAGCGGGCAGAACATCTGGTCCAACGTGCATATTGAAGATGTGGTCGCCCTGTATCTGCTGGCGCTGACCAAAAACGTCCCGGGTACGTTCTACTTTGTGGAAAGCAGCGAAGCAGCATTCATCGACATGACCACGGCGATTGCCCAAGCGCTGAACCTGGGTAAACCACAGGATTGGTCATTGGCCGAGGCTGAGGCCGAGTGGGGGTATGAAATGGCCAACTATGGCTTGGGCTCCAATAGCCGAGTGCGCGGCAAGCACGCTCGTGAGCTGTTGGGTTGGGTGCCCAAGCGTACTTCGGTGGTGGAGTGGATTCGCGACGAGATGGTGTGATGTTCGCTTAGCACCGCGGTGCGGTCATCGCAGGCAAGCCAGCTCCCACATTTGAATCTATTCACAGATCCAAATGTGGGAGCTGGCTTGCTCGCGAAAGGAGCGACTCGGTGTATCGGACCTGACACTTCACTAGCCCCACCCGCCGCAATTCCGTACCATCCCCCGCCTAATCCCCCGCAATTCCCTGGTACTCCATGAACCTCACCCGTCTGCGCGCCGACGCCCTGGCCGGCCTCACCACGTCTTTCGCCTTGCTGCCCGAATGCATCGCCTTTGCGCTGGTGGCTCATCTCAACCCGCTGATGGGCCTCTACGGTGCTTTCATCATTTGCACCCTCACCGCGTTGTTCGGCGGCCGCCCGGGCATGGTCTCGGGCGCCGCCGGTTCGATGGCGGTGGTGATCGTCGCGCTGGTGGTGCAACACGGCGTGGAGTATTTGCTGGCGACGGTACTGCTGGGCGGGTTGATCATGGTCGCTTTCGGCCTGCTGCGCCTGGGCAAGCTGGTGCGCATGGTGCCGCATTCGGTGATGCTCGGCTTCGTCAACGGCCTGGCGATCATCATTGCGCTGGCGCAACTGGAGCATTTCAAGAGCGGTGAAACCTGGCTCAGCGGCACGCCGTTGTACGTGATGGCCGGGTTGGTGGCGGCAACCATGGCCATTGTGTATCTGTTGCCTCGTCTGACCCGTGCTGTACCGCCCGCGCTGGTGGCGATTCTCGGTGTGGGCCTGGCGGTGTACCTGCTTGGCCTGCCGACCCGCACCTTGGGCGATATGGCGCACATCGCCGGTGGCTTGCCGACTTTCACCCTGCCGCAGATCCCCTGGACCCTGGAAACCCTCGGTATCATTGCGCCCTACGCATTTTTGATGGCGATGGTTGGCCTGTTGGAAACCTTGCTGACCCTCAACCTCACCGACGAAATCACCGAGACCCGTGGTTATCCTGACCGCGAAAGCGTGGCCCTGGGCGCGGCGAATATGGTCTCGGGCCTGTTTGGCGGCATGGGGGGTTGCGCGATGATCGGGCAAACCGTGATCAACCTCAGCTCCGGCGGGCGTGGGCGCTTCTCCGGGGTGTTTGCCGGGGTGATGATTCTATTGTTCATTCTGTTTCTGTCGCCACTGATCGAGCGGATCCCGCTGGCGGCGTTGGTGGGCGTGATGTTCGTGGTGTCGCAACAGACCTTCGCCTGGGCGTCGTTGCGGGTGATCAACAAGGTGCCGCTCAATGATGTGCTGGTGATCATGGCGGTGACGATCATTACGGTGTTCACCGATCTGGCCACCGCCGTACTGTGCGGTATCGTCATCGCCGCGCTGAACTTCGCCTGGCAGCAGGCGCGGGAACTGTACGCCGATGAACACCTGGAGGCCGATGGCAGCAAGCTCTATCGGCTGCATGGCACGTTGTTCTTCGCCTCGACCACGCCGTTTTTGAATCAGTTCGACCCGGCCAACGACCCGGCCCAGGTCACACTGGATTGCCGTCACCTGAGCTTTGTCGACTATTCGGCGATTGCCGCCCTGATGACCCTGCGCGAGCGCTACACCAAGGCTGGCAAGCACCTGCGGGTGCTGCATTTATCCGAGCGCTGCAAAAAACTGCTCAAGCGCGCCAAGGTTCATCACGACTGATTGAGCCCCTGTGGCGAGGGAGCTTGCTCCCGCTGGCGTGCGAAGCGCGCCCAGGATTTTGGGGCCGCTGCGCAGCCCAGCGAGAGCAAGCTCCCTCGCCACAGGGGTGGAGCTGTAGCAGTTACGGGCCGACCAGGTCTTCCAGCTCCTGGGCGCGGGTCTGGGTCATGTCCAGCACGCAGCCTGAGCCGTTTACCTGATCAATCGTGCCGCCGGTGGCGCTGCCTGCGAAGGCGCAGTTGGCGTCGCGGTATTTGATCCACAGGCGCTGCACGTCTTGCAGTTGCTGTTTGCGCGGCCCTTCCTGGGCGGCGAGGGCGGTTTTGTAGGCGCGGTTCAGGCGGTCGTCCTGCACCTTGGTTTGCCGGGCGTTGCAATTGACCATGTCGGCGGTGGTATTGGCGCTGTCCATGCATTTTTTCAAGGCAGGGTTGTCGGCGGCATAAGCGCTGCTGCACAAGAGCAGGACGCTGGCGGCAATTGTGGTGCGAATCATGAGCGGGTTCCTGGGCAATGGATGCGCATTCTATGACTCAAGGGCAGCGACTGAGTTTCCGCCTTCTCTGATCTTCATGTAAGAACACCCCCCGAATTTTCATCCACCCATGTCGGGCATATCCCCAAGCGACAGCGCTTATCCGTGGGCGAAAATTACTTTCATGAAAATTGAAAATGCTCCTCGGGAATGATTTATGAGTTTCACAACCAATTCGACGTGACCCTTTCCGAGGAGTACCGCATGGCCGCATCACCGGGCTTCGGGCTGTTGGCATACGCTGCCATCGCCATCATTGCATTGATCGTGCTGATCGCACGCTACCGACTCAACCCCTTTATCGTGATTACCCTGGTGTCCATCGGCCTGGCGCTGATGGCCGGGATGCCGGCGGACACCATCATGGGCTCGTACGAGGCGGGTGTCGGCAAGACCCTGGGGCATATCGCCCTGGTGGTGGCGCTGGGCACCATGCTCGGCAAGATGATGGCCGAGTCGGGCGGCGCTGAGCAGGTGGCGCGCACGCTGATCAACCGCTTCGGTGAGCGCAATGCCCACTGGGCGATGGTGTGTATCGCGTTCCTGGTGGGGCTGCCGCTGTTTTTCGAAGTCGGCTTTGTGTTGCTGGTGCCGATTGCCTTTACCGTGGCGCGGCGCGTGGGCGTGTCGATCCTGATGGTCGGGCTGCCGATGGTCGCCGGCCTGTCGGTGGTGCATGCGTTGGTGCCGCCGCACCCGGCGGCAATGATGGCGGTGCTGGCCTATAACGCCTCGGTCGGGCAGACGGTGCTGTATGCGATTTTGATTGGTATCCCCACGGCGATTATCGCGGGTCCCGTCTACGCCAAGTTCATCGTGCCGCACATCCATTTGCCGGCGCAAAACCCTCTGGAGCGCCAGTTCATCGAGCGTGAACCGCGTACACGCCTGCCCAGCTTTGCGCTGACCATGGGCACCATCCTGTTGCCGGTGGTGCTGATGATGATCGGCGGCTGGGCCAACGTGATTTCTACGCCGGGCAGCGGTTTCAACCAGTTCCTGTTGTTTATCGGCAACTCGGTGATCGCCCTGTTGGTGGCTACCCTGGTGAGTTTCTGGACCTTGGGCCTGGCCCAGGGCTTCAACCGCGAGTCGATCCTCAAGTTCACCAACGAATGCCTGGCGCCGACCGCCAGCATTACCTTGCTGGTGGGCGCGGGCGGTGGTCTGAATCGCATCCTGGTGGACGCTGGTGTTACTCATGAAATACTTGGCCTGGCCCATGCGTTCCAGTTGTCGCCGCTGGTGATGGGCTGGCTGTTCGCCGCGTTGATGCGTGTCGCCACCGGCTCGGCCACGGTGGCCATGACCACCGCGTCCGGGGTGGTCGCGCCGGTCGCCTTGGGCCTGGGTTATCCACACCCTGAATTGCTGGTGTTGGCGACCGGTGCAGGCTCGGTGATCTTTTCCCACGTGAACGACGGCGGCTTCTGGCTGATCAAGGAATACTTCAATATGACGGTCATCCAGACCTTCAAGACCTGGACCGTACTCGAGACCCTGATTTCGCTGGTCGCCTTCGGCCTGACCTACGGTCTATCCCTTGTGTTATGAGCCTGTAACCCGGAGCCCCCATGGACATCCTCTATCAGATCCGCGCCCGCCAGGACACTTTCAGTGCCGGCGAAGGGCGTATTGCCAAGCTGATGCTTGAGGATGTGGGCTTTGCCGCGTCCGCCAGCCTGGAGGAACTGTCGCAACGGGCTGAGGTGAGTACCGCCACCTTGTCACGCTTCGCCCGCAGCGTGGGCTGCCGTGACTTGCGCGATTTGCGCCTGCAGTTGGCCCAGGCCAGCGGCGTGGGCAGCCGCTTCCTGGACCCGGCGGGCAAGCCAGAACAGTCAGCGTTTCATCGGCAGATTCTGGGGGATATCGAGGCGACGTTGCGTCAGCACCTTTCGGGTTTCAATCAGCGCAGCTTTGGCGATGCGGTCACCCTGCTGGGCAAGGCGCGGATGATCCATGCGTTCGGCATGGGCGGGCCGTCGAGCCTGTGCAGCGATGAGTTGCAGGTGCGCCTGGTGCGTCTGGGCTATCCGATTGCCGCCAGCCACGACCCTGTGATGATGCGTGTCACGGCGGCGACCCTGGGGCCCGAACATGCCGTGATCGCCTGCTCACTCACGGGCCTGACCCCGGAGTTACTGGAGGTAGTGACGCTGGCGCGCAACTACGACGCGCGGATCATTGCCATCACCCTTGCCGATTCGCCGCTGGCGCAGTTGGCGGATGTCGTGCTGCCGCTGCAATCGGCGGAAACCAGTTTTATCTACAAGCCCACTGCGGCCCGCTACGGCATGCTGCTGGCTATCGACCTGCTCGCCACCGAGTTGGCGCTGGCCCTGCCGGACGACAACCAGGAACGCCTGCGCCGGATCAAACTGGCGCTGGACGATTACCGCGGCGGCCCTGGTAGCCTGCCGCTTGGAGATTGATATGAAGTACGACACGCTGATTCGCCAGGCGCTGATCATCGATGGCAGTAACACCCCAGGGTATGTCGCCGATGTGGGCGTGCAGGCAGGGCGCATCCGTACGATTGGCGACTTGTCCACAGCCCAGGCGGAGCAGATCATCGACGGCCATGGCCGGGTATTGGCACCGGGTTTTATCGACGTGCACACCCACGACGACACGGTAGTGATTCGCCAGCCGCAGATGCTGCCCAAGCTCAGCCAAGGCGTGACCACGGTGATTGTCGGCAACTGTGGCATCAGCGCTTCGCCGGTCAGTTTGCGCAGCGACCCGCCGGACCCGATGAACTTATTGGGCAACCGTGAGCAGTTCTGTTATCCGCGGTTCAGCGATTATCGCAACGCGGTGCAGGGCGCCCATCCGGCAGTGAACGTCGCGGCATTGATCGGTCACACGGCGCTGCGCAGCAACCATATGGACGACCTGCATCGCACCGCCACACCGTATGAAATCGCGGCCATGCGCGTGCAGTTGCAAGAGAGCCTGGAGGCCGGTGCCCTGGGGTTATCCACAGGCCTGGCCTACGCCAGCGCCTTCAACGCCAAGACCGATGAAGTGCTGCAGCTCGTTGAGGAGCTGACGGCCTACGGCGCGGTGTACACCACGCATTTGCGCAGTGAGTTCGAACCAGTGCTGGAAGCAATGGATGAGGCGTTTCTGATCGGTCGACACGCCAGGGTGCCGGTGATCATTTCCCACCTTAAATGCGCCGGTGCCGGTAACTGGGGGCGCAGCCCGCAGCTGTTGGCGGCCCTGGAAGCAGCGGCAAAAGATCATCCGGTGGGTTGTGATTGCTACCCCTATGCCGCCAGCTCCTCGACCCTGGACCTCAAGCAGGTGACTGACGCGTTTCGCATCACCATCACTTGGTCCACACCGCACCCGCAAATGGGCGGGCGTGATTTGCAGGAGATTGCCGCCGAGTGGGGCGTTTCGTTGATGGATGCCGCCCGCCGTTTGCAACCTGCGGGGGCGGTGTACTACGGCATGGATGAGGCGGATGTACGGCGCATTCTTGCGCACCCATTGTCGATGGTGGGGTCGGATGGGTTGCCTGAAGATCCGTTTCCTCATCCGCGCTTGTGGGGCGCTTTCCCACGGGTGCTAGGGCATTTCAGCCGGGATGTCGGATTGTTCCCGTTGTACACGGCGATACACAAAATGACCGGGCTGTCGGCGGCGCGTTTCGGCTTGGCCCAAAGAGGAGAAATTCGCGAGGGGCACTGGGCTGACCTGGTGCTCTTCGACCCTGGGCGGGTGCGTGACATGGCGGATTTCAAGACGCCTCAGCGTGCGGCCGAAGGGATTGAGCGAGTGTGGGTAAACGGCGTCTTGAGCTACAGCGAAGGGCAGGCGAATACACGGCGTGCGGGTCGTTTTCTGGCGCGCAGCGGTGATTTGCGCCGAGGTTTTCAGCTTGGTGCGCGGGATGCGATCTGACAGTGCTCGGCCCGATAGCGTGTCTGAATATGGCCAATCAGCGCTTACAAAAAGCTAATTGATTGCAAAGGACGGCTCTCTAGCATGTGCAGGTCTTATTACGGAGAGCCTGTATGAACACTCAGCCTGTAAGCCCCAGCCAACTCGCTAACCGGGCCGGCAACGCCGTCATTTCATCTACCGTCACGTCGCCTGACGCCGCGGTGAATGAGGGCGTCGATGCGATGTCGGCGTTCCCTTTTCCGCGTGACACGATCAAAGGCTGGATCCAGGAAAAAGTCTGGAACCTGACCAATCAATGGATCGACCCCGACAAGGTATACCTGCATCAGTTTTCTCCTGCCAACAGTACCCACACTGGCAGCGCCGTGACCGGGTGGGAACATCGCGGAGTTCCCGAGTCGTCCATGACGCTGACCGATGCCGTGGCCAGTGATTTTTTCTCGGCGGAACGCTACGGCACGGCCGGCAAGGCTCAGGCGCTGGCGCATTTCGTGTCTTCGAATACCAGCCCGTTTTCGTTGCTGGACAGCGAAAGTGTGCCGGATTTTTTCAGCCGGCTGGGCAAGTTCATTTTCGACCGGACGGGGCCGGGATACCTCTACTCGAAAATTCACGATGACGTGCCCAACGCCGTGGAGACCTGGCGTGATCTGGACGCCGCCTATGGCCTGTACCTGGATGGGCCGGGAAGGGGCACCTACGACGCCGGCAACCAACTGCGCATGAAGCCCAGCGAGCTGTTGAACCTGGTGCGTGAGGGGGACCTGCAGAAAAAGGTGATGACCAGGCTGGACAATTTTTGGATGCAGCACGGCGACGAGTGGCGGATGCTGGCCAAGCAACAGTTCGTGATGGAGGCCCGGGCCGCGCGCGCCCTCAACCAACAAGACTCCAGCCAGGGCCTTAGCCCGCAGGCTTATGCCGAGGTGATGAAAGCGGCGGCGTCAGGTGTACCGCTCGAGGGGCCGATGTCCAAGGCCCAGTTACAGGCGCAGACGACGCCGGGTCCGGACACCAGGGTGTTTTGCTTCGATATCAATGGTTATAAGTCCAATGACATCCTGCGCTTCATCTCCAAGAGTGGTACCGAAACCCTCTATGTCCCCGGCGCAAAACCCGCGATCCAGACTTTCAAGGACCGAGCCGCCGTGGACCAGTGGGTGCTCGAACAAAGCAAGGACCCCGCCAAAGCCAAGGTGCTGGAGGAACATTTCTCGCTGCGTGATCGTCAGCAGGGCGTGTTTGGCGCCCTGAGTGCCAACGGCGTGGACGTCACCCTGGCCAAGCTGGGTGCAGGCACCCAGGCAGCGAATGACAGTGTTATCGATACTTTGAATTATCCAATCGGCGGGGACGTGTTTTCCTTCATGGCCAGCCAGACACGCCAACGCATCGACAATGATGCAGACACCGAAATGAAATCCAACGCCGAAGTGCGCAAGGACGACGCACTGGCTCTGTTGCAAGCCGGCAACGCAATATTCTCCATCCCCATGGCCTTGCTCGGGCCTATTGGTCTGGCGCTTGGCGCCGTCTCTTACACGGCACAGGTAGGAATGGAAATCGACCAGGCCGTGGAGGGTGACACTCAGGCCGAGCGCAAGAATGGGCTGCATTCGGCTGTGATGGACGTCGCGACGATGGCTTTTTTTCACGCCCTCGGCAAGGCCGGCCCTTCCACGGCCGATCCCGCTGTCGAGTCCGGCGCTCAACCGACGACGGCGCAAAAGCCGTTTTTCAACTATCGCCGCGTGAACGGGCAGATCGGTGTGCTGATGAGTCCGACCGAACCTGCGCGGCTACCCGAAAAACCAGCAAACGGGTTGAATCCTGCGTGGGACCCATCCATGGAGATTTACCTGCAAGGGGGGGCCAAGCGTCCCTCAGTGCAGCCCCGTTATGAGATCGTCGAGGAGGGCCCGTCTACGGCGAAGAAGCCCAAACTCGAAGACTCGGAAAACGAACTGTCGGAGAATGAGGAGTCGCCGTCTTCGGTGGTTTCCGATGCCACGTCCTCCGGGGATTACGAGCCGTACGACGATAGCAACGTGCTCAAGGTCAATCCGTTCAAGGCCGGCGTCCAGGTGCCTGATGGTGGGTATTTCAACAGTCGAGGCATGATTGAACGTACCGATATACCCAAGTTGTACCGCGTCGAAAAGGCGGATCGCGTAGAGCGTCGCGGTGATCCGGCAAATTATGGTTTTCGGGACTCAAACTTCTTTTCCGGGCCTGCAAAAATGATGGACGGCAATGTCGTGATGGCGTCTCGCTCAAAGGCGGCGGCGATACATTTTGGTGATGCTGCACTCGGCGGCAAGTACCACCTTTACGAAATCGACAGTCGCGGTGTTCCCGTCGTCTCTTTCAACGAAAATATCGAGGTAAACCCGCAGTTCGTCGAGGCTCGCCAGTGTGTGGCGCCTGGCACCATCGAGCGGATGCGCAAGTCGGGCCACTTGAATCAGTTTGAAGAAAGTTCCTATGAGTTCGATGAAGTGCATGTGGACAATAATCAACTGTCGAGCGCAAGGATCAGGGAAATTCACAACCATTGAGCGTGTTCACTTTGAGCGCTTGCTGAGCTAGGGTGGTCGCTCGCCAGCAACGAGCGACCGGCACTTGGAGAGTTAAATGCACTTAGGAAAAGTCACCCCCATCCTGCGGATTTTCGACGAGGCCAAGGCGTTGGAGTTCTACGTCGATTTCCTGGGGTTCAAGGTCGATTGGCAGCATCGCTTCGAGGCGAATTTTCCGTTGTACGTGCAAGTGTCGCTGGGGGAGTGTGTGCTGCACTTATCCGAGCATCATGGCGATGCTTCGCCAGGGGCGGCTGTGCGGGTCCAGGCCCAAGGGGTCGATGCGTATCAGCAGCAATTGCTGGGCAAGGAATACCGGTATGCCAAGCCTGGGGTGGAAGACACGCCGTGGGGGACGCGGGAGATGAGCATCAGAGACCCGTTTGGGAATCGATTGGTGTTTGTTGAGGAGAGCGAGGGCTGATTCTCCCATTGGCCTGTTCGCAGGTAAGGCCCTTGTGGCGAGGGAGCAAGCTCCCTCGCCACCATGGTTGTGGTGCTACACCCGGAAATGACTGACCATCTGCTGCAACTGGCTACCCAGGCGTGCCAGTTCAACACTCGACTTGGCTGTCTCATCACTGGCCGTAGCGGTCTGCTCAGACACGTCACGCACGTTCACGATACTGCGGCTGATCTCTTCCGCCACGGCGCTCTGTTGTTCGGCGGCTGCGGCAATCTGCTGGTTCATCGACTGGATATTCGACACGGTGCGGGTGATGTTTTCCAAGGATACCCCGGCCTTGCGCGTCAGTTCGACGCTGCTGTCGGTGAGGCTGCGGCTGTTGTTCATCACGCTGGCGACTTGTTGGGTGCCGTTCTGTAAGCCGGCCACCAGGCCTTCGATTTCCTCGGTGGACTTCTGTGTACGCTGCGCCAGGCCACGCACTTCGTCGGCGACCACCGCAAACCCACGGCCGGCTTCTCCGGCACGCGCAGCTTCAATGGCGGCGTTAAGTGCCAGCAGGTTGGTCTGTTCGGCCACGGCCTTGATCACGTCCATCACGCTGCCGATCTTGTTGCTCTCTTGTTGCAGGTGCGTCATGGCGTCGGTGGAGCGCGCCACTTCGGCCGCCAGGCGTTCGATCTGGGCGATGGCTTCAGCCACCACTTTATCGCCTTCGCGGGCCTGGCCGTCAGCGTCGGAAGCGGCTTGGGAAGCCTGTTCGGCATTGCGCGCAACTTCCTGCACGGTGGCGGTCATTTCATGCATGGCGGTGGCGACCTGATCGGTCTCGATCTTCTGGCTGTTCACGCCGGCGCTGGTTTGCTCGGTCACGGCTGACAACTCTTCGGCGGCGCTGGCGATCTGAGTGACGCCGTCGCGAATGCCGCTGATCAGCTCGCGCAGGGTGGTGCCCATGCGCTGGATGCCTTGCTGCAACACGCCCAGTTCGTCGCGACGGGTCACCTGGATATTGTGGCTCAAGTCGCCCGAAGCGATGCGCTCCACCACGGCCAGGGTGTCCTGGATCGGGCGGGTGATCTGGCGGGTGATCACCCACGCGGCAATCACGCCGACCAACAGGGCCAGCAAGGTGCTGATCAGTTGCAGGCTGCGGGCCTGGGTGCTTTCGGCGTCGCGACGTTCCAGTTGGATGTCGTACAGCTTGTCGCTGATTGTCACGATGTCGGCGCCCTGGGTGGTCATTTCGGCACGGGCGGTGACGATATTGGCATTGGCCGCCTTGTAGCTCTGCACGGCGCTGCGGTAGGCGCCTAGCGCGGTTTCCAGTGCGGACAATGCGCTTTGCTGGCCAGTACCGAAGGCAACGCTGAGGCCTTTCAAACCGGCGACAGCTTTTTCCAGCTGTGTAGCCGCGCGGGCTTCGGTTTCTGCGTTGGGGCTATTGGTATAGCCGCGCACTTCGTAGCGAGCCTGCAGGAATTCGTTCTTGGCCTGGGTCACGGCCAGGAACTGCGTGAAGCGTTCCGGGCTGTCGGATGACTGCTGCACACTGGTTTCCAGCGCATTGATTTGCGCGTTGGCAATGTCGGCCTTGGCGCCCATGACATCGCGCGCAGCGTTGCCATTGCGGTAGGCCTCGCGCATTTTGTTCAGGGACTGGCGGTAAGCGGTAATGACGGCTTTCTGCTCATTGAGCAGCTTGAGGTTTTCCGGGCTCTTGAAGCTGTCGAGCAGCTTCTGTTGCTGGGCGGCGAAGGCATCGAGGCTGGTCTGCACGTTCTGCGCCACAGCTTCGTCGCCATTGGCCAGCATGTATTGCAAGCGGACGATACGCAGCTTGGTCAGCGAGGCATTGAGCTGGGTGATGTCGCTCATCCAATTGCTACGGTCGATCAAGCCGCCCAGGCTGGTCCAGCCAGTGAGTGCCAGGATCGAGGTGAGGACCAGCACCAGGCCGAAGCCCAGGCCGAGTTTGAGATTGACGCTGATGTTACCGAACCAGCTGTTCATCGAAAGCTCCTTGAAGAGTGATGTCTGTCTGCTGGACGGTGTGTTTTTGTTTGAGCCAGCCAAGATGTGTAGGGCTGTATCGGCGGGAAAGGATGATTCTGAAATACTTTTATTGTTCGTCGACGAAGGGTCGCCGGCGCGCAACGGCGATGCCGGGGTGGGGCTGATCACGGCCCGCTCATGTGTGCTAGTCTGCGGGCCCTTTTAGTTCTGGGCGGCGCGGGAAACCGTGACGTCCTACAGCGGAGCCTCTTCATGTCCGAAGTTAATCTGTCCACCGACGAAACCCGCGTCAGCTACGGTATCGGCCGTCAGTTGGGCGACCAACTGCGCGACAACCCGCCACCGGGCGTCAGCCTGGACGCGATCCTGGCCGGCCTGACCGACGCATTCGCAGGCTCGCCAAGCCGTGTTGACCAAGAGCAAATGGCGGCCAGCTTCAAGGTGATCCGCGAAATCATGCAAGCCGAAGCCGCCGCCAAGGCTGAAGCTGCAGCGGGCGCTGGCCTGGCTTTCCTGGCAGAAAACGCCAAGCGTGATGGCATCACCACCCTGGCTTCCGGCCTGCAATTTGAAGTGCTGACGGCCGGTACCGGCGCCAAGCCGACCCGTGAAGACCAAGTGCGTACTCACTACCACGGCACCCTGATCGACGGCACTGTGTTCGACAGCTCCTACGAGCGCGGCCAGCCTGCAGAATTCCCGGTGGGTGGCGTGATCGCCGGCTGGACCGAAGCCCTGCAACTGATGAATGCCGGCAGCAAATGGCGCCTGTACGTGCCGAGCGAACTGGCTTACGGCGCTCAAGGCGTTGGCAGCATCCCGCCGCACAGCGTTCTGGTATTCGACGTCGAGCTGCTCGACGTTCTGTAAGGCCTGCTGGTTACCTGTTTCTTCATGGATGGAACTTGCCATTCAAGTCGGTCGCCGGGCGCAACGCTCGTGCATAGCAGAACAGAAACAGATTCCTCACCACTTCCTTCAGCACCCCAGGCTCACTGGAACTCAGGCCATTCACGTCCAGATCGCCTTGGTCCTGCAGCTCGTTCAGCGCTTCTTCCTCAAGCACCGCACAGACTTCACCGGTTTCCCGATGCAGGATTCGCAGGTAAGGGTGGGGGCGATCCAGCCAGGCATCTATCAAATAAGTCATGGTCGTTCTCCTTGATGAGTTTCAATGAGAATAATTCTTATTCGTAGAATAGCAAGTGTCTATTGGCAATTTCTGGGTTTTTCTGTGTGGGTATTGCGTTCGATCAACGCAGAGGGCGAAACGCCATCCCGCGGCGGGCGCGGGATGGAATGCAGCAGGTTCAGACTTTGCGCACGAACTCGGACTTGAGTTTCATCGGGCCGATCCCGTCGATCTTGCAGTCGATATCGTGGTCGCCGTCGCACAGGCGGATGTTCTTGACCTTGGTGCCGACCTTGACCACCAGGGAAGTGCCCTTGACCTTGAGGTCCTTGATCACGGTGATGGTGTCGCCATCCTGCAGGACGTTGCCCACAGAGTCTTTCTTCACGGTCTCATCGCCGACCACTTCGGCCTCGCCGTTGGCGGACCACTCATGGGCGCATTCCGGGCAGACCAGTTGGGCGCCGTCTTCGTAGGTGTATTCGGAATTGCATTTTGGGCAGGGTGGCAACGTGCTCACTAAAGCTCCTAGAAAGTCAGGGATGGCTAAAAGTCGCACATTATATAGGGTTTTAAACGCGGGTGGGGTTGGACTCGTCCTAATGTGGGAGCTGGCTTGCCTGCGATAGCGGCAGTGAATTCACTCCCGTCATCGCAGGCAAGCCAGCTCCCACATTAAACAGCGCGGAATCAGTGAGTACGGGCGACCGCAAACTCACTCAGCTCAACCAGGGCATCCCGGTATTCACTGGCCGGCAGCGCTTCCAGGCATGTGATCGCCCGCGCCACGTAGTCACGCGCCAGTTGCGCGGTGTACTCCAGGGAGCCCGAGGCTTCTACGGCGGCACGGATGGCTTCCAGGTCTTCGATCCCGCCTTTCTGGATCGCCTTGCGCACCAGGGCAGCCTGTTCCGGCGTGCCTTCGCGCATGGTGTAGATCAGCGGCAAGGTCGGCTTGCCCTCGGCCAGGTCGTCACCGACGTTCTTGCCCAGGGTTTCAGCGTCGCCCTTGTAGTCGAGCAGGTCATCCACCAGTTGGAACGCCACGCCCAGGTGATCACCGAACGTGCGCAGGGCCTCGGCCTGTTCGGCGGTGGCGCCACACAGCGCGGCGGCACTGTGGGTAGAGGCTTCGAAGAGCATCGCGGTTTTGCCGCGAATCACTTCCATATAGGTTTCTTCAGTGGTGCTGGCATCGCGGACTTTGGACAGTTGCAACACTTCGCCTTCGGCGATGATGCGTGTGGCCTGTGAAAGAATCTTCATCACGGGCATCGAGCCCAGTTCCACCATCATTTCGAACGAGCGCGAATACAGGAAGTCGCCCACCAACACGCTGGGCGCATTGCCCCACATCGCGTTTGCGGTCTCGCGACCACGGCGCATACCGGACATGTCGACCACGTCGTCATGCAGCAGGGTGGCGGTGTGCAGGAATTCGATCGTGGCGGCCAGTAGGCGCAGGTCATCGCCTTGACGGCCCAGGGCCTTGCCGCACAGCAACACTAATAAAGGACGCAGGCGTTTGCCGCCCGCCGACGTAATGTAGTCGCCAATTTTGGAGACCAGCGGCACTTTAGACGTCAGCTGCTGCTTGATGATGCCGTCGACGGCGCTAAAATCGTCCGCGACCGCGCGGTAGAAAGCTTGGGGTTGCATCAGCGACAGTCGCTCCAGAAGGGTTGCGCGGCATGCTAGGACCCTCACCCCCGGGTGTCAAGGCGCGATAGACGGCCCCTTGCAAGCCTCCCATAGCTTGCGTACAATCGCGCACCCTGAACTTCCTGGGCAGCACCTGCCTTACGCAATTGCATTCGGGACGTCCATCCCATGCAGCCATGCCAGCCAATACCTCTTCTTATAAAGCGCTGGGTGAGCAGGATTATCGGAGA
Source organism: Pseudomonas sp. MF6767 (assembly GCF_016405475.1). Taxonomy (NCBI): domain Bacteria; kingdom Pseudomonadati; phylum Pseudomonadota; class Gammaproteobacteria; order Pseudomonadales; family Pseudomonadaceae; genus Pseudomonas; species Pseudomonas sp. MF6767. The sequence continues at coordinate 51,781 of NZ_JAEKCY010000016.1, forward strand.
AATACCATGTCGTACGCAGTAATTGTTACTGGTGGCAAGCAATACAAAGTCGCCCCAGGTGAATACCTGAAGATCGAGAAACTGGAAGTCGCTACTGGCGAATCCGTTACTTTTGATCGCGTTCTGTTGGTCGCCAATGGCGATGACGTGAACATCGGCGCTCCAGTTGTTGCTGGCGCTACCGTTGTGGCTGAAGTGATCTCCCAAGGTCGTCACGATAAAGTCCGCATCATCAAGTTCCGTCGTCGTAAGCACCACATGAAGCGTATGGGCCACCGCCAGTGGTACACCGAGATCAAAATCACCGGTATTCAGGCTTAATTTCAGCCTAATTCCTCACTAGGAGAATTGACTCATGGCACACAAAAAAGCTGGTGGTAGTACCCGTAACGGTCGCGACTCAGAAGCCAAACGCCTTGGCGTGAAGATGTATGGCGGCCAGAAAATCATTCCGGGCAACATCATCGTGCGTCAGCGCGGCACCCAATTCCACGCCGGTTACGGTGTTGGCATGGGTAAAGATCACACCCTCTTCGCTAAAATCGAAGGCGTGATCAAGTTCGAAGTAAAGGGCGCGTTCAACCGCCGTTACGTGAGCGTTGTCGCAGCTTAATTGCGAGATCGCTGGAAAAGCCCTGTCTTGCGACGGGGCTTTTTCGTTTGTGGAGTGAGTCTCTTGCAAAGCTGTTTGTGATGAGCTCAGGCGCAGGTTTGCGGTCGCTGATTGAGGTCGCTGCGCTCATTTTTGCAAGAGTCTTATGTCTTGGTTTCTTAAGCTCGTCCATGCGGCGAGAGGCGTTTTGTTATGAAGTTCGTTGATGAAGTTTCCATCCGAGTAAAAGCAGGCGACGGCGGTAACGGTTGCATGAGTTTCCGTCGCGAAAAATTCATCGAAAACGGTGGTCCAAACGGCGGTGACGGCGGTGACGGCGGTTCCATCTACATGATGGCCGACGAAAACCTCAACACCCTGGTCGACTACCGTTACACCCGGCACTTCGATGCCGAGCGTGGCTCCAACGGCGGCAGCACCGACTGCACCGGTAAAAAAGGTGAAGATCTGGTACTGCGCGTACCGGTCGGCACCACGATCATCGACTCTGCGACCCAGGAAGTGATTGGCGACCTGACCAAGGCCGGCCAGAAGCTGATGGTTGTGCAGGGCGGTTGGCACGGTCTAGGTAACACCCGATTCAAGTCCAGTACCAACCGTGCACCGCGCCAGACCACGCCGGGCAAGCCGGGCGAACAGCGCGACCTGAAGCTGGAAATGAAAGTACTGGCGGACGTGGGCCTGCTGGGTCTGCCGAACGCGGGTAAAAGTACCTTCATTCGCTCGGTGTCGGCTGCCAAGCCGAAAGTCGCCGACTACCCGTTCACCACCCTGGTGCCAAACCTGGGTGTGGTCAGCGTCGACCGCTGGAAAAGCTTCGTAGTCGCCGACATTCCTGGCTTGATCGAAGGCGCTTCCGACGGCGCGGGCCTGGGTATTCGCTTCCTCAAGCACTTGTCCCGCACCCGTTTGCTGCTGCACCTCGTCGACATGGCGCCGCTGGATGACACCAGCGCCGCAGACGCCGCCGAAGTCATCGTCAGCGAGCTGACCAAGTTCAGCCCGGCCCTGGCCGAGCGCGATCGCTGGTTGGTACTGAACAAGTGCGACCAGATTCTTGAAGAAGAGCACGAAGAGCGCGTCAAGGAGATCGTTGATCGCCTGGAGTGGGAAGGTCCGGTCTACGTCATCTCGGCCATCGCCAAAGAAGGCACCGAGCGCCTGACCCGCGACATCATGCGTTACCTGGAAGACCGTGCCGACCGCCTGGCGGCCGACCCGGTGTACAAGGCCGAACTCGCCGAACTCGACCAGCAGATCGAAGACGAAGCCCGCGCCCAGTTGCAGGCCCTGGACGACCAGCGTGCTCTGCGCCGCAGCGGCGTGAAGTCGGTCCACGACATCGGCGACGATGATTGGGACGAAGAAGACGTGGATGATGAAGACGGTCCGGAAATCATTTACGTGCGTGACTGATCCGTTGCGATAAACTTGAACGCCGCTCTCTGGAGCGGCGTTTTGGTATCCGGGTATAACGTTATGGGCAGCGCTGGGTCGCGCGGCCCTCACTCTAAGGTTGAAGATGATGCGGAGCAAAGTGACAGGTGCGCAGCGCTGGGTCGTGAAAATCGGCAGTGCGCTGTTGACGGCGGATGGCAAAGGTCTGGATCGCGCAGCCATGAGCGTCTGGGTCGAGCAGATGGTGGCCTTGCATGAAGCAGGCGTTGAGTTGGTGCTGGTGTCGTCCGGAGCGGTTGCCGCCGGGATGAGCCGCCTCGGCTGGACCGCGCGACCCAGCGCGATGCATGAACTGCAAGCCGCTGCCGCCATCGGCCAGATGGGCCTGGTGCAAGCCTGGGAGTCCAGCTTTGCCGAGCACGGCCGCCACACGGCGCAGGTGTTGCTGACCCACGACGACCTGTCCGACCGCAAGCGTTACCTCAACGCCCGCAGCACCTTGCGCGCGCTGGTGGAGCTCAAGGTCATCCCGGTCATCAACGAGAACGACACTGTGGTCACCGACGAAATCCGCTTCGGTGACAACGACACCCTGGCCGCCCTGGTGGCCAACCTGGTAGAGGCTGACCTGTTGGTGATCCTCACCGACCGCGATGGCATGTTCGACGCCGACCCGCGCAACAACCCCGATGCCCAGCTTATCTATGAAGCCCGCGCCGACGACCCGGCGCTGGATGCGGTCGCCGGCAGTGTCGGTGGTGCCCTGGGCCGTGGCGGCATGCAGACCAAACTGCGCGCCGCTCGCCTGGCCGCGCGTTCCGGTGCCCACACCATCATCGTCGGCGGGCGCCTGGAGCGCGTGCTTGATCGCCTCAAGGCCGGTGAGCGCATCGGTACGCTGCTGTCGCCGGAACGCGGCATGCTGGCGGCGCGCAAGCAATGGTTGGCCGGGCACCTGCAAACCCGTGGCACGCTGGTGCTGGATGCGGGGGCCGTATCGGCCTTGTCCCAAGGCAACAAGAGCTTGCTGCCGGTGGGTGTGAAGTTGGTGCAGGGCAGCTTCCGCCGTGGCGAGATGGTGGTGTGCGTTGCGCCAGACGGTCGCGAGATTGCGCGCGGCCTGGCCAATTACAGCGCCCTGGAAGCACAGAAGATTATTGGACAATCTTCCGACGCCATTGTCGGACTCTTGGGCTATATGGCGGAACCGGAACTGGTTCACCGCGACAACCTGATCCTGGTCTAACCATAGGAAATACACGATGCGCGTGATGAAGGGATTGCTCGGCCTGCTGCTGGCCATGCCGCTGCTGGCCTCGGCCGAAGAGGTCGGCCAGGTGTCGACGGTGTTCAAGTTCGTCGGCCCCAACGATCGGATTGTGGTTGAAGCATTTGACGACCCCAAGGTCGATGGCGTGACCTGCTACTTGTCCCGTGCCAAGACCGGCGGGGTAAAGGGCGGCCTGGGCCTGGCCGAAGACCGTGCCGAAGCCTCGATCGCTTGCCGCCAGGTGGGCCCTATCCACTTCAAGGGTGAGCTCAAGGACGGCGACGAAGTGTTCAAGGAGCGCACCTCGCTGGTGTTCAAGACCATGCAGGTCGTGCGTTTCCTCGACAAGAAGCGCAACACCTTGGTGTATCTGGTCTACAGCGACCGCCTGATCGAAGGCAGCCCGCAGAATGCGGTGACGGCGATTCCGATTTTGCCCTGGCCGACCGCTCAGTAACCTGCAGGCGAGTTTTGTCACCGGCGTCTATGATTGCAGCTTTGCCGGTTGTAAGCTCCGAAGGGCTGCAATGCAAAGAACATGGGATATCTGGAGTTCGTCATGAGTGCTTTCCACGATCTGAAACTCAAAGCCCTGGACGGACAAGCGCTACCGCTGGCGCCTTTCAAGGGCCAAGTTGTGCTGGTGGTCAATGTTGCGTCCAAGTGTGGTTTGACCCCGCAATACGCGGCGTTGGAAAACCTCTATCAGCAGTACAAGGACCAAGGGTTCACAGTGCTCGGCTTGCCATGCAACCAGTTTGCAGGCCAGGAGCCGGGCACCGAGGAGCAGATTCAGCAGTTCTGCAGCCTGAACTACGGCGTGACCTTTCCACTGGGCAGCAAGATCGAGGTCAACGGGCCTGATCGGCACCAGTTGTACCGTTTGCTGGCGGGCGAGGGCGCTGAATTCCCCGGGGATATCACCTGGAACTTCGAGAAATTCCTGTTGGGTAAGGATGGCCGTGTACTTGCGCGCTTCTCACCACGCACGCCCCCGGAAGACCCCTCCATCATCCAGGCCATCGAAAAAGCCTTGAGCTGACGTCAGTGAAGGCCTGATCGTTCCTACGCTCTGCGTTGATCGTTGATCGTTCCCACGCTCTGCGTGGGAATGCCACCCTGGGCGCTCCGCGTCCCGCTTTTACTCCTTAATCATTTAGATCAATAGTGCTACTCAGCGCTGCAGGCTCTCCATATTATCCGCATCATAAATTCACTCTCCCGTGGAGCGTTCCATGCCCGTCCAAGCCTTGTTCAAACCCTTCCAGCTCGGTGCATTGCAACTGTCGACCCGCGTGGTCATGGCGCCCATGACCCGCTCGTTCTCCCCTGGCGGCGTACCCAATTCCAAAGTCATTGAGTACTACCGCCGCCGTGCCGCTGCCGGTGTGGGCTTGATCATCACTGAAGGCACCGTGGTCGGGCACCCAGCCTCCAATGGCTACCCCAACGTGCCGCATTTCTACGGTGAAGCCGCCTTGGCTGGCTGGAAGAAAGTGGTCGATGCAGTCCACGCCGAAGGCGGCAAGATTGTTCCGCAGCTGTGGCATGTGGGCAGTGTGCGCCGTATGGGCACTGAGCCTGATGCCAGCGTGCCGGCTTATGGCCCGATGGAAAAGCTCAAGGACGGCAATGTCGTTGTGCACGGCATGACCAAACAGGACATCAAGGACGTGATCAACGCCTTCGCCCAGGCCGCCAAGGATGCCCAGGCCATCGGCATGGACGGCGTGGAAATCCACGGTGCCCACGGCTACCTCGTGGACCAGTTCTTCTGGGAAGGCAGCAACCAGCGCACCGACGAATACGGTGGCAGCCTGGCCAACCGTTCGCGCTTCGCCATTGAGCTGATCCAGGCCACCCGCGCCGCTGTCGGCCCGGACTTTCCGATCATCTTGCGTTTCTCCCAGTGGAAGCAGCAGGACTACACCGCGCGCCTGGTGCAAACCCCTGAGGCGTTGGGTGAGTTTCTCAAGCCACTGTCTGACGCTGGCGTGGATATTTTCCACTGCTCCACCCGTCGTTTCTGGGAGCCGGAATTTGAAGGCTCCGACCTTAACCTCGCCGGTTGGACGCGTCAGCTAACCGGTAAGCCAACCATCACGGTAGGCAGCGTGGGCCTGGATGGCGAGTTCCTGCAGTTCATGGTCAACACCGACAAAGTTGCCCAGCCTGCCAGCCTGGAGAAACTGCTGGAGCGCCTGAACAACGATGAGTTCGACCTCGTGGCAGTGGGCCGTGCCTTGCTGGTGGACCCGGATTGGGCGGTGAAGGTGCGCGAAGGGCGCGAGAGTGACATCTTGCCCTTCAGTCGTGAGGCGTTGATGACTCTGGTGTGAGCGGTAAGAGGGCGGGCACCGGTTGGCCGTCCTCGCATACCCCGCGCAACTGGCGCTCGAACTGCTCGATAATCGCCGGCCAGCCCTGACGGCTGGCATGTTGTCGGGCATTCAAGCGCACTCTGCGCAACGTTTCGCGCTCCTCCAGCAGCCAGATGGCCGCGTCGCAAAATGCGTCTTCATCCCCAGGCATCGACAGTGCGCCGCTATAGCCATGGCGCAGATGCTGGCTCGCGGCGGCCTGGTCGTAAGCCACCACGCCCAGGCCAGACGCCATCGCTTCAAGCACCACATTGCCGAAGGTTTCGGTCAGGCTGGGGAACAGGAACAAATCCCCTGAGGCGTAATGCCTTGCCAGCTCTTCGCCGCGCTGCGTTCCGCAGAACACTGCATCGGGCAAATCGTGTTCCATCGACGAGCGCTGGGGGCCATCACCGACCACAATCAGCTTCATCCGCCGCATTGGATAGGCAGCCTGCAAGGCATCAAAGCAGCGCTTGAGCAGCCTCAGGTTCTTCTCTTGGGCCAGGCGTCCCACATGCAGCACGGCAATATCGTGGTTCTCCAACCCCCAATTTTCACGCATGGCGTTATCGCGTTTGGCCGGGTGGAACAATTGGCTGTCGACACCCCGGGATAACATATCCAGACGCTCAAAATGCCGGCGCTCCAGCTCCAGGCGCTGGCTGGCGCTCGGTACCAGGGTCAGGCTCGAGCGGTTATGAAACCAGCGCAGGTAATGGGTGACCACGCGGCTCAACAGGCTCAAGCCATACTGGTTCGAATACTGCTGAAAGTTGGTATGAAAGCCGCTGACTACGCCGATCCCCAGGCGCCTCGCAGCGCGCAGCGCCGAGAGCCCCAGCGGCCCTTCCGTGGCGATATACAGCACATCCGGGCGTTGCCGCGTCCAGCGGCGCAGCAACTTGCGCATTGACGATTGGCCCCATTGCAAGCCTGGATAGCCCGGCAGTGGCCAGCCGCGGCACAGCAACAGTTCATCGTCGCTGGAGCGGTTTTGGTCGGCACTCTGGCGTGGGCGTACCAGCTCGACCTGATGGCCGCGTGAACGCAAACCCTCGCACAGGCGGCCAAGGGTATTGGCCACCCCGTTGATTTCCGGCGGGAAGGTTTCGGTAATGAGGGTGATGTGAAGCGAGGCTGTCGTCATGACCCACAGTGTCTGCGTGGGCCATGTCGTCATTGTGTCAGGGCGATGATGGATTTATGACTTGGCCACCGCCGGCTGCGCCATCGCCTCGGCGCCTTGCTCCCGCACCCAGAACAACGTCGCCCCGGCCACCGCCGCTGGCATCATCAACAGGTTGACCACCGGCACCAGCAGTACCAGGTAGACAATGCCGCCAAAACTCATGCTCTGCCAGCGTTTCTGGCGCAGCCACGCGAGCATTTCGTTCCAGCCCAGCTTGTGGTTGTCGGCCGGGTAGTCGATGTACTGGATCGCCATCATCCACACGCCAAACAGCAGCCACAACGGCGCCGCGATCAGGTTGACCACCGGGATGAACGACAGGATGAACAGGCCGATGGCACGTGGCAGGAAGTAACCCAGCTTGCGCATCTCCCGCGCCAGGGTGCGCGGGACCATGGCAGCCAGCTCACCCCAACTGAACGGCGGGAAGTCGTCGGTGCCACGTACCACGACCTCGACCTTCTCGGCGAGAAACCCGTTGAACGGCGCGGCGATAATATTGGCGAGCATGGTGAAGGTGAAAAACACCATCAGCACCACCAGCACGACGAACAGCGGCCACAACAGGTAATTCAAAAAGCCTAGCCAGTGGGGCAGCGTCGGCATCAAGCTGTCGACCCACAGGCTGAACTGATGGCCGGCGAAATAGATCAATCCGACGAACAGCACCAGGTTGATCGCCAACGGCAACAGCACAAACAGGCGCAGGCCTGGGCTCAACACCAGTTTGAGGCCTTCACGCAGGTATTGCGGGCCGGAAAGAGCAGGGGCGGGCATGGGGTACTCCGAGCAAAATGGCGAACGCGCCGACCTTACCGGCTTTGCACCTGATGTGAAAGCGCGGGCAGGTAGGCGACATCCAGGGTTACAAAGGTGTCGATTAGCTTGATTGCACGCATAGAGAACACCTATGAGCTGGATTGTTATTGCGTATTTCCTTAATCTTGCCCCCCTCGATACGCTGCACCCATTATTTTTCAGGACCTGGCGAGTCAAAGCCTTCCCCAAGTGCTTCGCGGTCCTTTTTTATTCCCGCCGCCCTGTGGTCCGGGCGGTCGGTAGGAGTGAGTCATGTCTGATACCCGTCATTCCCGAGTGATTATTCTCGGTTCCGGCCCTGCCGGTTACAGCGCCGCTGTCTACGCTGCCCGGGCCAATCTCAAGCCGTTGCTGATCACCGGCATGCAGGCGGGCGGTCAGTTGACCACCACTACTGAAGTCGACAACTGGCCGGGCGATGTCCATGGCTTGACTGGCCCGGTGCTCATGGAACGCATGAAAGAGCATGCCGAGCGCTTTGAAACCGAGATCGTCTTCGACCATATCAACCAGGTCGACTTCTCGAAAAAGCCTTACAGCCTGACCGGTGACAGCGGTGTGTACACCTGCGATGCACTGATCATTGCCACTGGTGCCAGTGCGCGTTACCTGGGCCTGCCGTCGGAAGAAGCGTTCATGGGCAAGGGTGTTTCCGCCTGCGCCACTTGCGATGGTTTCTTCTACCGCAACAAGCCGGTTGCCGTGGTCGGCGGTGGCAACACTGCCGTGGAAGAGGCGCTGTACCTGGCCAACATCGCCAGCACCGTGACCCTGGTTCACCGCCGCGAGACCTTCCGCGCCGAGAAGATCCTGATCGACAAGCTGCACGCCCGTGTCGCTGAAGGCAAGATCATCCTCAAGCTCAACGCCACCCTGGATGAAGTCCTGGGCGACAACATGGGTGTGACCGGTGCCCGTCTGAAAAACAACGACGGCAGTTTCGACGAGCTGAAAGTCGACGGCGTGTTCATCGCTATCGGCCACACTCCGAACACCTCACTGTTCGAAGGCGTGCTGGAAGCCAAAGACGGGTACCTGGTGGTGCAGGGCGGCCGCGAAGGCAATGCAACTGCGACCAACATCGAAGGTATCTTCGCTGCCGGCGACGTGGCAGACCACGTTTACCGCCAGGCCATCACCTCGGCCGGCGCCGGTTGCATGGCGGCCCTGGATGCCGAGCGTTACCTCGACGGTTTGAAGGACGCTTCGTTCTAAACCCGTTGACTCAAAAAAATCGGCGAAAGCCGGTTTTTTTATGCCTGCGATCTAACCTACACCACTAAACAAATGTGGGAGCTGGCTTGCCTGCGATAGCGGTGTGATAGTCACCACCGCCATCGCGGGCAAGCCCGGCTCCCACATTGAGCGGGGTTGGTTATTAAATCAGCGGCGAGTCAGAGGCTGTTCAGCAAACTTCACTGCGGCCAGTCCATGGGCAATCAACGCCCGGATATTGCCATGGTCACTGCCCTCAGGCGTCGCCACCACCGACCGGTAATGCTCACCAAACGCCAGCAGTGCTTCCTTATCACTCAACCCTTCCAGCAGCGCCAAACCCAGGGTCTTGCACGACCCTTCATTCTGCCCAGCGGCATTTTCCACACCGCCGTTGATGAAGGCTTGCGGCTGGTAGTCGTAACCCGCCGCGACGAACGCCAAGGTATCGGCAAAGGCGTGTTCGCCGCTGTTGAGGCTGGCGCGCAGGGTGTTCAAATCAGTCATGAGGCTTTCCTTTGGCGAACGCGGCCTGTTGGTCTGCGTTGGCTTCTTGCTGGTATTGGGCTTTCCACTCGGCGTACGGCATGCCGTACACCACTTCACGCGCGTCATCGAGGCTGACCTCGATCTGGCGTTCGTCGGCCTCGGCCTTGTACCACTTGGACAGGCAGTTGCGGCAGAAGCCGGCGAGGTTCATCAGGTCGATATTCTGCACATCCTTGCGGCTGTCCAGGTGGGCCACCAATCGGCGAAAGGCGGCGGCTTCGAGTTCGAGGCGTTGTTGGTCGTTCATAGGGCTCACTTAGTATCAGCGGCTGGCGGCCAGAGTGATCGAAACCGACTCGGCAAAGCGCAGCGCGTGGGGCTTGTCCACTTCGACTTCGGCGTACAGCACCGATTCGTTGCTCATCACCAGGTCCAGCAATTCCTGGGTCAGGCGCTCCAGCAGGGCAAAGCGATTGCCTTCGACGTGAGCGATGATGGCCTTGGTGATGGTGCGGTAGTTCAGGGCGTGGTCGATGTCGTTGTCACGCACGGCTTCCTGGGCGGCATACAGGATGGTCAGGTTGATCAGCACATCCTGCTTGTTGAGGATTTCGTCCTCGTTGATGCCGATAAAGGTGCGCAGGCACAGGTCCTTGACCCGGATACGCGCCATGCCTGGTTGAAGTTGTGGCATTGCTACTTGCTCCGTCCAATCAGTTGCAGGAACTCCATGCGGGTGGTGTTCGACTCGCGAAAGGCGCCGAGCATCACCGAGGTGTTCATGGTTGAATTCTGTTTCTCCACGCCGCGCATCATCATGCACATGTGCTTGGCTTCGATCACCACCGCCACGCCGGCGGCCTGGGTCACGTCCTGGATGGCGTCGGCGATTTGCCGCGTGAGGTTCTCCTGGATCTGCAGGCGCCGGGCGAACATGTCGACAATGCGCGCCAGTTTTGACAGGCCCAGCACCTTGCCGGTCGGAATATAGGCCACATGGGCCTTGCCGATGAAGGGCAGCAGGTGATGCTCGCACAACGAGTACAACTCGATGTCCTTGAGGATCACCATCTCGTCATTGTCGGACGCGAACAGCGCGCCGTTGACGATTTCCTCCAGATTCTGCTCATAGCCATGACACAGGTACTGCATGGCCTTGGCGGCACGCTTGGGCGTATCGAGCAGGCCCTCGCGCTGCGGGTCTTCGCCCAGGCCCTTGAGGATCTCGCGGTAGTGGTGGGGCAGGGATAAGGTCATACAACATCCTCGTAAACGGCTTACTTGATATGCCGCCCACCGTTGACGGTCAGGGTGGTACCGGTGACATAGGGATTGTCCAGCAGGTAACGCACGCTCTGGTAGATCACCTCGGGCCCGGGTTCGATGCCCAGGGCCGACTTGGCCAGGACCTTGGCGCGATAGGCCGCGTCATCGCCTTCGTTGAACATCACCATCGCCGGTGCGATACCGTTGACCTTGATCAGCGGCGCGAACTGTGCGGCAAACGATAACGTGAGGCTGTCGAGCCCGGCCTTGGTGGCGCAATAGGCGATGTGCTGCTGGCTGCCCTTGCGCACCACGTCATCGCTGATATGCACGATATCGGCGGGTGTCGAGCGTTGCAGCAAAGGTGAACAATGCAGGTTGATCAGATACGGCGCAAGCATGTGCACGCTGAACATGTCGATAAAGGCACGGCTTTCGTCGCCCAGGGTTTCGGCGACCCAGGCTGAAGCGTTGTGGATGATTGCTCGCAGGCTTTGAGTATGGGTTTTGACTGCGGCAATGAAAGCCAGCACTCCGGCTTCGCTGGAGAAATCGGCAAACACGCCGATGGCACCGCGCTCACGCAGCGCCTGCACGCCGGGGCGTTCGCTGCGGTAGCTGAACATCACCGCTTGGCCTTCATCCAACAGGCGCTCGGCACAATGCAGGCCGACACGCTGGCCGGCACCGGTGATCAGGATCGGAGCGTTGGTTGCATTCATGGGAGGCTCAAGTCGCTGGCAGGCTCAAACTATACCAGCGCGCCGGCCTCCCTGTACTCAAGCGGCGGCTTCAGTGACTTTGCGAGGGGGCGAAGGGTGCAGCCAGTTCGCCAGCAGATGGGTCGACAGCGGTATAAAGAAATAAACCATCAACGGGGTCAGGGCTGCGGTGCTCACCAGTACGCGGCTGAACAGGTCCAACTCGCTGAGCAGCGGCCCCAGGCCGAAGTTGAACAGCAACGATACCGGGAAAAAAGCCAACCAGATGGCCACCGCCTGTTTCCAGCGTGGCGGGCGGGCACCCGCTGCGCCGAACCAGCCATCGATACCGCTGACACGGTGTTCCGACGGGTTGGCAAATAGCTCGCTGCCACGGCTCAGCCACGCGCTGCGCGAAGCGGAGAACTCCCATGCGTGCAAGGTCTTTTCATCGGCGAAGCGGAAGATGATCTGGAATTCATCATCATGGGGTGGTGGCGCCAGCACGCCGGAGCCCAGGTAACCGGGGAAGTCAGTCGCCAATTGCTCGCCTTCGCGCAGCCAGGCCATCAGTTCTTCGTAGCGACCTTTGGCCACGCGGCGCGCAACCATCAGGGTGACGGGTGAGGTAGACATCGTATATCTCCAAATCAGCAAGTGCGCCGAGCCGGGTAGGCGGCGCACGAACGAAGCTGCGGGGTGGTGCAGCGACGCAAAAGAACAGGCAAGGATTATTCCGGTTTTGCCCAAATACGCCAGAAACTTCGGATGGATCGCCGTAGATCTTGAATCATGCAGTTCAATCGGCGTTAAATAGGATCCAAATTCATACAAGTTTTTTGACTGCTGATGCCTGAAATCACTGCGCCTCTTCGCGAAACGACACCCGACAGCCACACTGACTGCGAGGGCCTGTTTCCGATTCGTGAAGTGGCAAGACTCACAGGCGTGAACCCGGTAACGCTACGTGCCTGGGAGCGTCGCTACGGTTTGATCCAGCCTGTACGCACCGAAAGTGGGCACAGGCTTTACTCAAGCACCGATATCGAAACCGTGCACCGCATCCTCGACTGGATCGAGCGTGGCGTAGCGGTGAGCAAAGTCGGCAAGCTTTTGGCGCGCGACCCACAGCCCAACGAGCCGGCTACAGCGTCACGCAGCGATACCGAGCTGGAGTGGCGCCAATGGCAGGCGCAACTGCGGCAGGCCATCAGTGCCTTTGATGATCGTGAGCTCGACCGGTTGTACGGCCAGATCTTCAGCGTCTATTCGACGACCGTGGTGTTCCAGGACATTTTGGTACCGCTGTGGCAGCAATTGTTACGTCACCAAGGCCGCTTTGGCCAAGCCAGCGAGTGGCTGTTCTTCGACAGTTTCCTGCGCTCGCGCGTCGCACGGTGCCTGCAAATGGCCTGTGCCTCGCCAGTGCCCAGGGTGTTGCTCTCAGCCATTGCCGGAGAGTGCCGTGAGCTGGAGTTGCTGGTGGCGGGCTTGTTGATGTCGAGCGAGAAACTGGCGGTCAAGGTCCTGGGCGTTGGCCAGCCACTGGATGAGTTGACGCTGATCTGCGAGCGCACTCGGCCGCAAGCCCTGGTGCTGTTTTCCAACCATGCCCCTGGCGCAGAGTTGGCGTCACGGCTCAATCGCCTGGCCTTCACCCTCGATTGCCCGTTGTTGCTGGCTGGAGAGGCGTCAGAGCTGGCAGAACTCAGCCTGGAGGGGGCATCGATTGGTTGCCTGGGCAATGACGGGCGCTTGATGCCGCGCCGCTTGCAGCAACTGCTCAGCGGCCATCTGGAGTCTCAGGCATGAACGTGAGGATGGACCAGGCGATGCTGGTGCAGGATGAACTGGCGTAACCGTTCGATCTCATCAGCATCGCTTTGGCTCAGGCGGTAGGCGAACAGGCCGCGGGCGGTTACCCGCTCCAGCGTACCGCGCAGGGCGATGCGTTCGTAGCCGGAAGGGCTGAACCATAGGGAAAACGTCTTTGGCGGTTTGACCCGGCCACGCACCTCTACCAGCACCCCTTTGAATGACACTTCGTGCACCCACAGCGCGCTGGAGTAGCCCTTGATGTTTTCCAGCGCCACCGGCGTTTCAAGCGCCAGGCGCCACGGGCGGATCATCGGCCCATCTTCAAAAATGCTCGGTACGCCCAAGCGTAAATGCACAGCATGAAACTCATCTTCCACCAAGTGCAACGGGAAGGTGAGTTGCTGGTTGTCGAACTGCGCCTGGATGGTGACCTGGTCGTGAGCCGCTAGCCGCGTGAGCAGATCGCGAATCTGTGCGCCGCCATTAACCGTCAGGCTCGACCATGCATCCCGCAGGTTGAGCTGCGGGTTGTGTGTCATGTCCTGGATAAAATCCAGCTCGTCCTGCGTCAATAGCGTGTCGCGTTGCATTGATCTGGCTCAAGGCTGAGGCATTAAAAAGCCATTATCGCTCTAAAGACCGCATTTTTTACAGTTTGTTAAATCCACTCGTCGCCTTGAGTGCGGCGAGCTCGCTCTTGAGCTCGGCCAACTGAGCTTCCAGTTGGGCGACACGCTGTTGTGTCTTGACTTGAGTGGTGACGTCTTTCTGCACACCGACGAAATAGGTTTGCTTGTCGACCTCGTTGTACACGGTCGAAAGCGATAGCTCGTTCCAGAAAGGCGTGCCGTCCTTACGGTAGTTACGCAGGATCTCTCGGCAGGTGCCGCCGCTGTCGAGTGCATCACGAATGGCGATCAAGGCCGGTTGGTCGCGGTCGCCCGCCTGCAGGAAGCGGCAGTCCTGATAGAGGATCTCGTCCAGCGTGTAGCCAGTCATCCTTTCGAAGGCCGGGTTGACGTAGATCAGTGGTTTCTCCCGGCCTTCGCGCTCGGCAACAACGATTCCGTCGTTGGACGCATTGACGACCATTTGCAGCAGTTTGGCGTTAATCATAGAGCGGTCCATGGCCTGGTTTTGACCTTGCCAGTTTATGGCAAGTCTGGAATGTTGCACGGTGCGCACTGAAATATTGGCACGGGCTGCTAATATCCCACGCTTTCACTCAACTACAGGATCAGATTGATGAAAGTCGCCATCCTCTCCGGCTCGGTCTACGGTACGGCTGAAGAAGTCGCTCGCCACGCGGAAGAAATCCTCAAGGACGCAGGTTTCAACGCCTGGCACAACGCGCGTGCCACGCTGGCAGACGTGCAGGCCTTTGCTCCCGATGCATTCCTGGCAGTGACCTCGACCACCGGCATGGGCGAGCTGCCCGACAATCTGCAGCCTCTGTACTCAACCATCCGCGACCAACTGCCCGCCGCCTGGCGCGGCCTGCCGGGAGCGGTCATCGGCCTGGGCGACGCCAGCTATGGCGATACCTTCTGTGGCGGCGGTGAACAAATGCGCGAATTGTTCGCCGAACTGGGCATCCGCGAAGTGCAGCCGATGCTGCGCCTGGACGCCAGCGAAAGCGTCACCCCGGAAGCTGACGCCGAGCCTTGGCTGGCCGATTTGATCACCGCGCTGCGCGGTTGAACCCCAGGGAGCGCCGTTATTGACGGCGCTTGTTTGACACGTATTTGTACTATTCTCTTGACTGACTCGCTCAGTCATCAAGCTGGCTGCCAAGGAAACTCCTTGCGCCTCGGCGTCTGACTAGACTGGCTCTCACTTTAGATACCATAAGAAGTGCGCCAAGGAGGTCATTGCCATGAGCCTAGCCCCTGCACCATCGCCACAAAACGTCAAAGCCCAGGTCAGCGCCGCCGAATGGCAAACCCGCGTGGACCTCGCGGCCTGCTATCGCCTGGTGGCCATGCACGGCTGGGATGACCTGATCTTCACGCATATTTCGGCCAAGGTGCCGGGCACTGAAGATTTCCTGATCAACCCCTATGGGCTGATGTTCCATGAGATCACCGCGTCGAGCCTGGTCAAGGTTGACCAGGCCGGCAATAAGCAAATGGACAGCCCCTACGAGATCAACCCTGCGGGCTACACCATCCACAGCGCCATCCACGAAGTGCGCCACGACGTGACCTGCGTGCTGCACACCCACACCGCTGCCGGCGTGGCGGTGTGTGCGCAAAAGCAGGGTGTATTGCCCATCAGCCAGCAATCGCTGTTTGTGCTCTCCAGCCTGGGCTATCACGCCTATGAAGGCGTGGCGCTCAATCATGAGGAAAAGGCCCGGTTGCAAGCGGATCTGGGTCCGAACAATTTCCTGATGCTGCACAACCACGGCCTGCTGACCTGCGCCGGCACCATCGCCGACACCTTCCTGATGATGTTCACCTTCCAGCGCGCCTGCGAGATTCAGGTACTGGCCCAAAGCGGCGGCACTGAGTTGATCGCCATCGAGCCGCAGATTCTCGCCGGTGCCAAGGCGATGGTGGCAGCTGTCACAAAAAGCGCCCAAGGTATGGGCGGTGCTCTGGCCTGGCCGGCACTGCTGCGCAAATTGGATAATCAGGACCCCGGGTATAAAAGCTGATGCCACTCGCCGAGATACCGCTCAGAGCCTGGCGCAAGCGCGGCCAGGACTTCGTCTTTCGTGGCCACACCGTGCGCTATTGGGTGGCCGGGCAGGGCGAGCCGTTGCTGCTGATTCATGGTTTCCCCACGGCCAGTTGGGACTGGCACTACCTGTGGCAACCCCTGGCCCAGCGCAACCTGGTGATTGCCTGCGACATGCTCGGCTTTGGCGACTCGGCCAAACCTTTGGACCACGACTATTGCCTGTTGGAACAGGCCGATCTGCAACAGGCGTTGCTTGAGCACCTGCGCGTAGAGCAGCCGGTGCATGTGTTGGCTCATGACTACGGCGACAGTGTCGCCCAGGAATTATTGGCCCGGCATTACGAGGGGCGGTTCCAGATGGCGAGTTGTGTATTTCTCAACGGCGGGCTGTTTCCGGAAACCCATCGGCCGGCGCTGGTGCAAAAGCTGCTGCTCAGCCCGTTGGGCTGGATGATCGGTCGGGCCTTTGGGCGCAATGCCTTGGCCAGCAGTTTCAACCAGATCTTCGGCCCCCAGACGCGGCCCAGTGAAAGCGTGCTGGATGATTTCTGGAGTTTGATCAGTTGCAACGACGGCCCGCGTATCCTGCACAAACTGATCGCCTACATCCCCCAGCGCCGTCGTCTGCGCGAGCGCTGGCTCACGGCCATGCAGCGAGGCGAAGTGCCGCTGCGGGTGATCGACGGCGAAGTAGACCCGATTTCCGGGGCTCATATGGTCGAGCGCTATCGCCAACTGGTGCCCCAGCCCGACACGATAAGACTGGCCAATATCGGCCATTACCCCCAGATCGAGGCGCCGGTCCAAGTGCTCAAGCATTACCAGGCGTTTCGTGAGCGCATCAGCCAGCTTTCACCGCGCGCGGCCTATTCCTGAGCCTGCGCATCATCCCGCTGCCTTATCAAGCACCATTCAGCCCTGGCCGTCTTTATTGTGACCAAAGGCTGCTTGCGTGACACTCTGCCTATTCCCATTGTCGCCAGCGGAGTTCGGTATGAGTGAGTCAGTGCAGTTCCAGGATAAGGTGGTGATCGTCACCGGCGCCGGTGGTGGCTTGGGCCAGGCCCATGCGCTGCTGTTCGCCAGGCACGGGGCCAAAGTGCTGGTCAACGACCTGGGGGGGTCAACCCAAGGCGAGGGCGCCAACGCCTCGGCGGCCGACCGGGTGGTGGCGCAGATCCGCGCGGCGGGCGGCATTGCCGAAGCCAACCATGACTCCGTCACCGACGGCGACAAGATCGTACAGAACGCCCTGGATGTCTTCGGCCGGGTCGACGTGGTGGTCAACAACGCCGGCATCCTGCGCGACAAGACCTTCCATAAAATGGATGACAGCGACTGGGACCTGGTTTACCGGGTGCACGTCGAAGGCGCCTACAAAGTCACCCGCGCCGCCTGGCCGCATTTGCGCGAGCAGGGTTATGGCCGGGTGATCTTCACGGCGTCGACGTCCGGTATCTACGGCAACTTCGGCCAGTCCAACTACGGCATGGCCAAGTTGGGCCTGTATGGTTTGACGCGTACCCTGGCGCTGGAAGGGCGTAAGAACAACATCCTGGTCAACGCGATTGCCCCCACCGGTGGCACACGCATGACCGAAGGGCTGATCCCGCCGCAGGTGTTCGAGCGCCTCAAGCCGGAACTGGTCAGCCCACTGGTGGTGTATCTGGGCAGTGACGCCTGTGAGGAAACCGCAGGCTTGTTTGAAGTGGGTGGCGGCTGGATCGGCAAGACACGTTGGGAGCGCAGCCTGGGTGTGGGTTTTGATCCCGAGGCCGGTTTTTCGCCGGAGGATGTGGCCGCGCACTGGCAGCAGATCTGCGATTTCGAAGGGGCTGCGCACCCCAAGGACAATATTGAGGCGCTGAAGGAAATGATGGCCAACTTGCAGAAGTTCAGCCTCTGATCATTGCCGGTAAATCAATGAATCCCACGGGGCGTCGATGACGCCCCGTTTTATTGCAGGCATAAAAAAGGCCGCTGCATAGGCAGCGGCCGAAGTAAGACGTTGGATCAAGGAGCGACAAATCAACGTCAGTGAACACCGGGAACAGACTGATTACAGGATCAATCCGTTATAAATCAGCTTTTCACCCCAATGCGGGAGCGGACCGTTTGCCCTGAAAGCCAGGCAAGAATAATCGGTTGTAACAGAATGAGTAATAGCAGTTCGGGACAAGGACTGTTACCAAATCGGCAATAATTGCCCGGCACCATCGATGCCTCTGATAAGCCTTCATCCATCGCATGCATGGCCCGGTCCAGCGCCCGGCCAGAGAACCCCGTCATCCTTTCGAGCGACAACACGAATACCTCCTTGGTGCGCTTATCGCCCCTCAAGGGCGGCAGTAGGGTGGAGCCTTCTGTCACTCACCGGGGAAGACGCATGACAAAAACAATAATGCGCGCCATCTTCACGCCACAGGCGCTGGCCACTGCGGTTGCGCTGGGCTGCTGTGCCCAGGCGCAGGCTGTTTCGTTCAACATCGGCGAGATCGAAGGGCAATTCGACTCCTCGCTGTCGGTCGGCGCCAGTTGGGGCATGCGCGATGCCGACAAAAGCCTGGTCGGCACGGTCAATGGCGGGACGGGCCAGGCGTCCACTGGAGATGACGGGCGCCTCAACTTCAAGAAGGGCGAGACCTTCTCCAAGATCTTCAAGGGCCTGCACGACCTTGAGTTGAAGTACGGCGACACCGGGGTATTCGTGCGTGGCAAGTATTGGTACGACTTCGAGCTCAAGGACGAAGACCGCGAGTTCAAGCCCATCAGCGACCACAACCGCAAGGAAGGCGCCAAGTCCAGCGGTGCGCAGATCCTCGATGCCTTCGTCTACCACAACTACTCCCTGGGCGACCTGCCCGGCACCGTGCGCGCCGGCAAGCAGGTGGTCAGTTGGGGCGAAAGTACCTTTATCGGTAACTCCATCAACAGCATCAACCCGATCGACGTGTCGGCGTTCCGCAGGCCCGGTGCCGAGATCAAGGAAGGCTTGATCCCGGTGAACATGCTGTTTGCCTCCCAGAGCCTGACCAATCAACTGACCGTGGAAGGTTTCTATCAACTGGAATGGGACCAGACGGTGCTCGACAACTGCGGCACCTTCTTCGGCGGGGACGTGGCGGCGGACGGTTGCACCAATAATTACACCGTGGGCAGCCCGGCGATCCGACCGCTGCAACCGGTGGCGGCTGCCTTTGGCCAAGGGTTTGGCGTGACCAATGAAGGTGTGATTGTGCGGCGTGCCGGTGACCGCGATGCGCGCGACTCCGGCCAGTTCGGCGCAGCCCTGCGCTGGCTGGGCGATGACACTGAATACGGCCTGTACTTCATGAACTACCACAGTCGCACACCGACCGTCGGCACCCTGACCGCCAATACTAACCTGGCCACCATCGGGCGCATCATCAACACCGCTAACGCCCTGGCGCCCGGTTCCGGGGGCGGTTTGGCGCAAAGCACCATGCTCGGCCGCGGCCAGTACTACCTGGATTACCCGGAAGACATCCGCCTGTTCGGCGCCAGTTTCTCCACCACCTTGCCCACGGGCACGGCGTGGACCGGCGAAATCAGCTATCGGCCCAATGCGCCGGTGCAGCTCAACACCACCGACCTGACCCTGGCCCTGGTCAACCCCATTGCGGGCCAACTCGCCTCACCCATCCGCAGCAATTTCGGCGATGACAACAAAGGCTATCGCCGCAAGGAAATCACCCAGATCCAGAGCACCATGACCCAGTTCTTCGACCAGGTACTGGGCGCCGAGCGCCTGACCCTGGTGGGCGAAGCGGCGGTGGTGCACGTCGCCGGCCTGGAAGACAAAACCAAACTGCGTTACGGCCGAGACTCGGTGTACGGCGCCTACGGTTTTCAAGGTGACACCGACGGTTTTGTCACCTCCACCTCGTGGGGCTACCGGGCGCGGGCGATCCTTGACTACAACAACGCCATTGCCGGTGTGAACCTCAAGCCCAACCTGTCCTGGTCCCATGACGTCGCGGGCTACGGCCCCAACGGCCTGTTCAACAAAGGCGCCAAGGCCATCAGCGTCGGCGTGGATGCGGACTATCGCAGCACCTACACCGCAAGCCTGAGCTACACCGACTTTTTTGGCGGTGACTACAACACCCTGACCGACCGCGACTTCCTCGCCCTCAGCTTCGGCGTGAACTTCTGATCTGGCTTAAAAGAAGGACAAGACCCTATGCGTAAGATGATTGCAGTGTTGGCCCTGAGCGTATTGGCCGCCAACGTAATGGCGGCGGTATCGCCCGAAGAAGCAGCCAAGCTCGGCACTTCCCTGACCCCGGTCGGCGCCGAAAAAGCCGGCAATGCCGATGGCTCGATCCCGGCCTGGACCGGTGGCATCCCCAAGAATGCAGGCACGGTGGACAGCAAGGGCTTCCTCTCCGACCCCTTCGCCAACGAAAAACCGCTGTTCGTGATCACCGCCGCCACGGTGGACAAGTACAAGGACAAACTCTCCGACGGCCAGGTGGCGATGTTCAAGCGCTACCCCGAGACCTACAAGATCCCGGTGTACCCCAGCCACCGCACGGTCAACTTGCCGGCGGACATTTACGAGTCGATCAAGCGAAGCGCCCTGAATGTGAAGGCGATCAACGATGGCAACGGCCTGGAGAACTTCACCGGCAACCGTTACTACGCGTTCCCTATCCCCAAGAATGGCGTCGAGGTGCTGTGGAATCACATCACCCGTTACCACGGCGGCAACCTACGGCGCATCATCACCCAGGCCACGCCCCAGACCAATGGCAGCTACACGCCGATCCGTTTCGAAGAAGAAGTAGCGGTGCCGCAAGCCATCCCGGATATCGACCCGGCCAAGGCCGCCAACGTGCTCAGCTATTTCAAGCAATCGGTCACCGCGCCGGCGCGGCTGGCGGGCAACGTGCTGCTGGTGCATGAAACCCTCGACCAGGTGAAGGAACCGCGCCTGGCCTGGATCTACAACGCCGGCCAGCGCCGTGTGCGGCGCGCACCGCAGGTGTCTTACGACGGCCCGGGTACCGCCTCCGACGGCCTGCGCACTACCGACAACTTCGACATGTTCTCCGGCGCACCCGACCGTTATGACTGGAAACTGGTGGGCAAGAAGGAGATGTACATCCCTTACAACAGCTACAAGCTCGATTCGCCGAGCCTCAAGTACGACGACATCATCAAGGCCGGCCATATCAACCAGGACCTGACCCGTTATGAGTTGCACCGCGTGTGGGAAGTGGTCGGCACCGTCAAGCCCAGCGAGCGGCACATCTATGCCAAACGCCATATGTTCATCGACGAAGACAGCTGGCAAGTCGCCCTGGTGGACCACTACGACGGCCGCGGCCAACTGTGGCGCGTTGCCGAAGGCCATGCGCAGTTCTATTACGACCACCAGGTGCCGGCCTACACCGTGGAAACCCTGTACGACCTGATTGCAGGGCGCTACATCGCGCTGGGCATGAAGAACGAGGAGAAGAGCAGCTTCGTGTTCGGCTTCGCGGCCAAGGCGGCGGACTACACCCCGGCTGCACTGAGATCGGAGGGCGTTCGCTGATTCCACACCTAAGTGAGGTTGAAAATGTGTGGCTTGCCTGCGATGGCCATAGGTATCTACACAACTTTGGGGCGACGCTGGACCTGTGGCGAGGGAGCTTGCTCCCGTGACGGCCTGACAGCAGACGCATCTCTACCTGACACCCCAGGATCCAAATGTGGGAGCTGGCTTGCCTGCGATGACGGCCTTCCAGCCGACACAGCTATACCGAGTACATATCCATTCCTGCGGTAACGGCCACTTAGGGTTCCGCTTTTACAGCGGCTCACTTTTGAAAAGCGCAAAAGTAAGCAAAACGCTCTTGCCCCACCACTCGGCACCTCGCTTAGGCTCGGTGTGCCCGTAATCCGCCAGTGATTTGGGGGGCCGCCGCCACGCGCCATCCATGGCGCGGGGCGGCTAAACCGGCATCCCTGCCGGTTTAGCCCCCCAAATCACTGTCGAATTCCGGCCAGCGTGGTTTAACGGGGCGCCTAAGATCAAAAGCAGATCAAGAGCGGCTCGCTTCGCATCGTGGTTACCGTTGAGCTTACAGAGTTATGTAGATACCTATGGCCATCGCAGGCAAGCCAGCTCCAACACTGAAGGGCGTATACCTTGGTTTTTATGGTCTTCAATCAACCCGCTGAATACTTCTTCAACAACCGCCAACCACAGGTCTAGGGTGACGCAACAATAAAAACAGCAGGATGCAGCAATGACCGCCATGACCCGCTGCCTGGACCGTCCTGGATTTATGCCACGGCTGTCCGCCCACCATGCGTTGCGTGCGCGGCTGACTGTGCCTCTGCTGACGGCGCAGGCGCGGGTAAGGTTGCTGTGCGCACCGGGAGGCAGTGGCAAGAGCGCGTTGCTCGCCGAGTGTGCGCTGCAGGCGCCGAAGGGCTGTCAGGTGGTGTGGATGCCACTCAACGGTGCCGCGCTCAGCCCCTTGGAATTCTGCGCACGGCTGGCGCAGCAGCTTGGCTTGCCGTTTGTGGATGAAGCCACGTTATTGCTCGACTTGGGCCGTTGGCCACACACCACGTGGTTGTTTCTGGATGATTTCTGTCGCTCACCTGCGCCTGAGCTGGATGCGCTGCTGGACCGTTTGCTCGCCGCTGGCAGCCCGCAGTTGACCTGGTGGCTGGGCGCGCGACGGCGCCCGTTGTGCAATTGGCCACGCCTGTTGCTCGACGATGAGTTGCTGGAGTGCAGCGAGTTGTTTTTCAGCGCTGAGGAAGTCGAGCAACTGCTCGCCCCGGGGCATACCGTCGACAGCGTGATGCATTTCAGCGCCGGTTGGTGCGCCGGTGTGCGTATCGCCTTGTTGGGCGACGGCCACCCCGACAAGACCCTGCTCGATTACCTGCAGCATGAGCTGTTCAACACCTTGTCGGCGCCATTGGCTGAGGCTTGGCGCGTGCTGGCCCATCTGCCGCGTTTCAACCTGAACCTGTGTGAGTACTTGTTCGGTGGTGGTGACGGCGCTGAGCATTTGCGCGAATTGCAGGCACTGGGTGCGTTTATCCAGCCCTGGGAAGACACCAGCGACTGGCTCCACATTTTCCCACCGTTGGCGCGACTGCTGCGCGACGAACCCTGGCCGGCCAAACGCTCCTGGCACCGACGCGCGTGCCAATGGTTCAGCGCCGAGGGTGACTGGCAGGCCGCGTTCGAGCAGGCGTTGCTGGCGCAGGAATATGAAGTGGCGGTGAGCCTGTTGCAGCACTTCAGTTTCGAGGATTTGTTTCGCCAGCAGAACGCCGTGCTGCTGTTGCGCCTGCATGAACAGCAGGGCGATGAATTGATGTTGGGGTCGGCGCAACTGGTGGGGCTGCTCACGGCCGCGTTGTTGTTTGCCGGGCGCTTCGAACAGGCGGCCTTGTGCATCGACCAACTGGCCCGGTTCGCCCCGCAACCGACGCCCGCCGCGCAGCGCTATCTGCTGGCGCGCTGGCAGGCGCAGTGGGGCTGGTTGCTGCATTTGAGCGGCGACGCCGAACGCTCCCGCGAGCACTTTCTCGAAGCCCTGCAAGCGTTGCCCGACAGCGCCTGGACATCGCGCCTGATGTGCCTCTCGGGCCTGACCCAGCAAGCCTTGTTGCGCGGTGAGTTGGAGGCCGCCCAACGCTTGAACCGTGAAGCGCTGTGCCTGGCCCGGGTCCACGGTTCGCTGGTATTGGAGGCCCTGCTGGAGTTGGACCACGCCCAATTGCTGGAGCAGCGTGGCGCGCCGTACCGGGCGCAAAGCCTGTTGGAAACGGTGCAAGCGATGTTGGCCGGGCAACGGCTCAACGCCGGGCCGTTGGTGGGGCGTATTGTTCTGCGCCGCGGGCATCTGGCCTTGCGTCAGGGCCAGGACGGCCTGGCCGCCGAATGTTTCGAGGCCGGCTTGAGCATGTGCCTGCAGAGCCAGGACAAGCGCGTTCTGTACGGCTTTCTGGGCCTGGCGCTATTGGCGGCCAATCGTGGCGACTACGCGCAGGCCTTCATTCAATTACGCGACGCCGAACGCCTGATGCAGCAGCGCCATGTGCCCGACACGGTGTACCGTGCGGTACTGCTGTTGGTCAGTGGGCACTTCTGGTTGCAGCAAGGCCGCGCCGAATTGACGGTGCAAGCCGTGCGCCGGGTGTTGCGCCACTTTCGCGGGCCTTGCGCCAAGCAGGCACCGCCGGCCACCTTGGAGCTGATCCCGCGCCTGGAATATTTGCTGGTACTGGCCGAGGTCAAGCTGGGCTGTGCCGAGCAACCTATCGCACGGCTCAATGCCTTGCTCGACACCTCACGGCAACGCGGCATGCTTTGCCTGGAAACCGAATTGCACCTGGTGCTGGGTGAAGTGACCTGGCAGCTTGGCGACCCGGCGTTGGCGCGTCGGTCGCTGCAAGCTGGCTTGGCGCTGGCAGAGCGTTGCCAGGTGCAGCAGGCGGTCCGCGAGTTGCGTTTACGCGCCCCGGGACTTTTGAGTGAGCTGGGCCTGGAGCCCCAGGCCGCGCCTGCCGGGGCGGCGCAGAACCCGCTGAGCCAGCGTGAGCTGGAGGTGCTGCAACTGATCGCCCTGGGCAACTCCAACCTGGAAATCGCTGATCGCCTGTATATCTCCCTGCATACCGTCAAGACGCATGCGCGGCGTATCCACAGCAAACTCGGGGTAGAGCGACGCACCCAGGCGGTGGCCAAGGCGAAGACGTTGGGCTTGATGGTCTAGGCGCAGAATGCTTGGCGGTATTGGCCCGGCGTGGCGCCCATGGCGTGGCGAAAGCGCTGGTTGAAATGACTGGCGCTGGAAAAACCGCACAGCAAGGCCAGCTCACTGATCGGCAAAACGCTGCTGCGCAGCAGGTTTTTCGCTCGCGCCAGACGCCGTGCCAGCAGGTATTGATGGGGCGGCACGCCGAAGCTTTGGCGGAACATTCGGGCGAAATGGTATTCGGACAGCGCGCACATGGCGGCCAACTGGCCGAGGCTGATGGCGTCTTCCATATGTTGATCGATGTACTCCACCAACCGCCGCCGTTGGTGCGCGGCCAACCCGCCTTTCAAGCGCAAGCCTTCGCGGGCGCCGACCTGGTTGAGCAAGGTATGGCTGAGCAGTTCGTGGGCCAGGCTGCTGGTCAGCAGGCGCTCGCCGGGCTCGTGCCAGTTGAGGCTGACCAACTGGCGAAAACGCTGGGCCTGGAATGGGTCTTCAAGGAAGGTGCCCTCGCGCAAGTGCAACTCCCGTGGCTCCCGGTCCAGCAGGGTGACGCAGCCGAGGGCAAATTGTTCCGGGCTGAAATACAGGTGGGCCAGGCGAATATCGCCATTGATCACCCAGGCCGACTGATGCTCGGCCGGCAGGATGCACAGTTTGTCGGGGCCGCCCTTGAGGCCCGGCTGATCACGCCGAAAGGTGCCCGTGCCACCCCCGATGTAGCAGGACAAGGTGTGATGGCTGGGGGCCTGGTAATCCTGGGCGTCATGGTGGTTGCTCCACACGGCAGCAGCCAACCCGTCACCGAGCTCGGCGCAGGCTTGCAGGCGTGCGTGGGGCGAGCGGTTGAGGGCTTGGAAGACGTGCAGCGATTGCAGCTCTGGCATGGTGTGTTCTCCGACACCCCGCATCCTACGCTCCACGGCTGGCGCTGTGAGCCCATCGCCCGACAAAAGCGCAAGAATGTGCAAGAGCCTGCACGGGGTTGAAGGCCACACTGTGGCTCAATCGACGGAGCCGGCTATGAATCTTTTCCTGTATCTACTCACGGTACTCATCTGGGGCACCACTTGGATCGCCCTCAAATGGCAGTTGGGCGTGGTCGCGATTCCTGTGTCGATTGTCTATCGCTTCGGCCTGGCCGCTCTGGTGCTGTTCGTGCTGTTGCTGCTCAGCCGCAAGTTGCAGGTGATGAACCGGCGCGGGCACATGATCTGCCTGGCGCAGGGGCTGTGCCTGTTCTGCGTCAACTTCATGTGCTTTCTCACCGCCAGCCAATGGATCCCCAGTGGCCTGGTGGCGGTGGTGTTCTCCACGGCGACCTTGTGGAACGCGCTCAATGCCCGGGTGTTTTTCGGCCAGCGGGTGGCGCGTAACGTGCTGATGGGCGGGGCGCTTGGGTTGTTGGGGCTGGGCTTTTTATTCTGGCCGGAGCTGGTTGGGCATACCGCCAGCCCGCAAACCTTGTTGGGCCTGGGCTTGGCCCTGCTGGGCACCCTGTGCTTCTCGGCGGGCAACCTGTTATCGAGCCTGCAACAGAAGGCCGGGCTCAAGCCGCTGACCACCAACGCCTGGGGCATGGCCTATGGGGCGGCGATGCTGGCGACCTATTGCGCACTACGTGGTATTCCCTTCGAGATGGACTGGAGTGCGCGGTATATCGGCGCGCTGTGGTACCTGGTAATCCCAGGCTCGGTGATTGGTTTTACCGCGTATCTCACCCTGGTGGGCCGCATGGGGCCGGAGAAAGCGGCGTATTGCACGGTGCTGTTTCCGGTGGTGGCGCTGAATGTGTCGGCCGTGGCCGAGGGTTACCAGTGGACGGCGCCGGCGTTGATGGGGCTAGTGCTGGTGATGCTGGGGAATGTGCTGGTGTTTCGTAAGGCCCGTGCGCTCGATTGTTCCCACGCTCTGCGTGGGAATACCGCTCGGGACGCTCCGCGTCCGCTCTCGAGGCCATGATGCGGAGCGTCGGGTGAGGCATTCCCACGCGGAGCGTGGGAACGATCACCGATCACTTGAGGCCTAGCCGCTTGGCCATGCGCCCCAGGTTGGCGCGGTCCAGGCCCAGTTCGCGGGCGGCGCTGGCCCAGTTGTGCTGATGGCGTTCCAGGCAGGCGCTGATGAGTTGGCGCTGGTAATGCTCGGTGGCCTGGCGCAGGTCGCCGCTGACCACCGGGAGGGCAGGGGCCGGTACCTCTTCGGCCGCAGCCGCAGTCACGTCGGGCAAGTCCAGGTCCAGGGCGCTCAGGCTGAGAATCTTGGGGCGCTCGCGGCAGTTGCCCAGGGCTTTCAACGCGCTGCGTCCGATCAAGTGCTCCAGCTCGCGCACATTGCCGGGCCAGTTGTAGGCCGTTAGGGCCGCCTGGGCATCTCCGGTCAGGCGCAGGCTGCCCAGGCCCATGCGTGAGCGGTTCTGTTCGAGGAAGAACCCCGCCAATAGCAGCACATCACGCCCGCGCTCGCGCAGCGCTGGCACTTGCAGTGGGTAGACGCTCAAACGGTGGTAGAAGTCGGCACGGTAGCGGCCATTGCGCACCTCTTCGGCAAGGTCGCGGTTGGTGGCAGCAACCAGGCGCACATCCACCTGGTGCTCCTTGTCCGACCCCAGGCGCTGCAACTGGCCGCTTTGCAGCACGCGCAGCAACTTGGCCTGCACGGTCAACGACAACTCACCCACTTCATCCAGGAACAAGGTACCGCCATTGGCCAGTTCGAACTTGCCCCGGCGCTCGTTCGACGCGCCAGTAAAGGCGCCGCGCACATGCCCGAACAGTTCGCTCTCTACCAAGGTCTCGGGCAGGGCGGCGCAGTTGAGGCTGATCAGCGGTTTGTCGGCGCGGGAGGAGGCGGCGTGGATCGCCTGGGCCACCAATTCCTTGCCGACCCCGGTTTCGCCGGTAATCAGCACGGTCAAGTCACTGCCGCCGACCAGGTTGATTTCCTCGACCAGGCGCTTGTGCGCTTTGCTCTGGCCGATCATTTCCTTGGGCTGCTGGCCACTGGCCTGGCGATAGATCTCGGCGCGCTGGTGCTCGTCTTCGGCCCGCAGCGCCAGGCGCTCGATGCGTTCAGCCACGTTGACGGTGGCCGCGGCGAGGCTGGCGAAGGCTTGCAGGGCGTCCAGCTCGACCCGTTCAAAGCGCTCGGTATCGAGGGCGTCCAGGGTCAGCAGCCCCCAGGGCTGGTCGTCGATAAACAGCGGGCAGCCCATGCAGTCGTGGACTTCCAACTGGCCGTGCAAACCGGCGACCAAGCCGTCATAGGGGTCAGGCAATTGGCTGTCACTGTCGAAGCGGGTAGGGCCGGGGCTGCTCAGCAGGATCTCGAAGCGCGGATGTTCGCTGACCTTGAAGCGTCGCCCCAAGGTATCGGCGCTCAAGCCGTCCACGGCCAGCGGCACCAACCACTCGCCGTCCAGGCGTAACAACGCGGCGGCGTCGCAGGGCAGCAGTGCACGCATGGCTTGCAGCAGGCGCCGGTAGCGCTCGCCTTCGGGCAAGTCCCGGGACAGGTCAGCGACCAGCGGCAGCAAGGTGGTGAGCAGGGGTTGTGCAGTCATAATGACTCCTTGTAGTCCTTATGACTATAAATTGTAGGAGGTCATACTGACTACAAAATATTTAACTTGTTGAAAATAAAGGATTTATAAGTTGGCATGATTGCTGACTGTTATAAGGCAATCAGTAAGAAGACCCAGGAGTCTCCCATGCTTAGTGCCCAAGACCGTGCAATCATCAAATCTACCGTGCCCCTGCTGGAAAGCGGCGGCGAAGCGCTGATCACGCATTTCTATCGCATGATGCTGTCCGAGTATCCCGAAGTCCGCCCACTGTTCAACCAGGCCCACCAGGCCAGTGGTGACCAGCCTCGCGCCCTGGCCAATGGCGTGCTGATGTACGCGCGGCATATCGACCAGTTGGACCAACTGGGCGACCTGGTGGCCAAGATCATCAACAAACACGTGGCGTTGCAGATTCTGCCGGAGCATTACCCCATTGTTGGCGCCTGCCTGCTGCGGGCTATTTCCGAAGTGCTGGGCAGCGAGATTGCCACCCCCGAGGTCATGAGCGCCTGGGGTGCGGCCTATGGCCAGTTGGCGGACATTCTGATCGGCGCCGAAGCGGCCATCTACGACGAAAAAGCCCAGGCGCCCGGCGGCTGGCGGGGGGCGCGGGCGTTCCTGTTGGTCAAGCGCGTGGAGGAGAGCGACGAGATCATCTCCTTCTACTTCGCGCCGGTG
Source organism: Pseudomonas sp. MF6767 (assembly GCF_016405475.1). Taxonomy (NCBI): domain Bacteria; kingdom Pseudomonadati; phylum Pseudomonadota; class Gammaproteobacteria; order Pseudomonadales; family Pseudomonadaceae; genus Pseudomonas; species Pseudomonas sp. MF6767. Next base: position 80,591 of record NZ_JAEKCY010000016.1, read on the forward strand.
GACAACGGCCCGATCCTGGCCGCAGCGCCCGGCCAGTACATCGGCCTGAAACTGGTGCTCGATGGCGAGGAAGTGCGTCGCAACTATTCCCTGTCGGCCCTCACCGACACCGGGCTGTACCGCATCAGCGTCAAGCGCGAAGCGGGCGGGCGGGTCTCCAATTACCTGCACGACCAGATGCATGTCGGCGCGACCATTGACCTGTTCCCTCCGTCGGGCGAGTTCACCCTGGCCGCCAGTGATAAACCGCTGGTGCTGATCAGCGGCGGGGTAGGCATTACGCCCACGCTGCCGATGCTCGAAGCCGCCCTGGCAACCGAGCGCCCGGTGCATTTCATCCATTGTGCCCGTAACGGCGGGGTGCATGCGTTCCGTGACTGGGTGGACACCCTGGCGGCCAAGCATCCGCAGCTCAAGCGTTTCTACTGCTACGCCGAGGATGACGGCATCAGCCCGGCGGCAGACAAGGTCGGGATGCTCAACCAGGAGCAACTGGCGGCCTGGTTGCCTGAGCAGCGTGATATTGATGCTTACTTCTTGGGCCCCAAGGGCTTCATGGCGGCGATCAAGCGGCATCTCAAGGCGCTGGGTGTGCCGGAGAAGCAGGCGCGCTATGAGTTCTTTGGCCCGGCGGCGGCGCTGGAATAGAATTTGGCCAATTGACCCTATCGGCATTATCGCGGGCAAGCCCGGCTCCCACAGAGGATCGCATTCCAATGTGGGAGCCGGGCTTGCCCGCGATGGCGTCCGCACAATCACTACATTTGCCACGATTAATCCGCTGTTAACCCCCCTCTGTTTTAACCACTGCCTGTGTGTAAACTTGTTGCCATCAGGCACAACCATAATCAGAGAAAGGGAAAGACGGGGATGATTGACGACATGCGTTTAGGCAGGGAGCGGCGCTTTCTGGTGTTGCTGGGCATCATCTGCCTGGCGCTGATTGGCGGGGCGCTGTACATGCAAGTGGTACTGGGCGAAGCACCGTGCCCGCTGTGCATTCTGCAACGCTACGCCTTGCTGCTGATTGCGCTCTTCGCGTTCATCGGCGCGGCCATGCGCACCAAGGGCGCGCTGACGTTCTTCGAAGGGTTGGTGGTGCTCAGCGCCTTGGGTGGCGTGGCTGCGGCCGGCCACCATGTGTACACCCAGTTCTTTCCCCAGGTCAGTTGCGGCATCGATGTGTTGCAGCCGATCGTTGACGACCTGCCCCTGGCCAAGGTGTTTCCCCTGGGCTTCCAGGTCGACGGCTTTTGCAGCACCCCCTACCCACCGGTCCTCGGCCTGTCCCTGGCCCAATGGGCGCTGGTTGCATTCGTGCTGACGGCGATCCTGGTGCCCCTGTGCATCTATCGCAACCGTCATCCCAAAGCCTGAACCGCCGCGCCTGCCGAACGCTCCGTTGCTTCTGAATGAAGGCGGAGCGTTTTGTTTGTAGGGATTTGTGAAAGCACCGTGACGAGGGGCAACGGAAGGTGCGCGCAGCGTGCGACATGTTGTCACATGAACGTTGTCGCAGGACGTTTCTGACCCGCCAAATCGGCCCTTGGATTTGCACCCCACGTACAAATTGTGCTGTCAGTTCGTGGTTCCCACGGCGGCCCGATTCGTGTGCGGCCCCAATCCCTGAAGCATCTATGAATGCCTTGTTTTATGGGCACTTGGATACCCTTGGCATGCCCTTACAGGCCGTAAGGGAAGTGGCACTGTGCCCAATAACACGGCAATTTTTGTGGTTTTTGTTGAGAATCGAACGCGATAAGATCGCGAATCTTTGCAACTTTGGTGAAGGATTGTTGCTGGAATCGATAAAAATTATTTCTCTATAAGACATGGTTTATACATCGCTAGCTAACTACAATCGCCCGCACTGAATGTCCGGTGCTGTTCAATATTTGAGCATTGGAGCGGTCGAGGAGCAGATGGAAGGCTCAATGCGACCCCAGGTTCCGGCAGCCTTTCAACTATCCGCACCAAATGGAATTGGTCTGTAACAAGGCCTTTAGCCACGAAATCGAATAAGAACTCACTGCAGGTCCGTGAAACGTACAGTCATGACGTGTCGGGCAGGCTCTTATTCAATCGAAGAGAAATGCCAACCCTTGGCAGGGTGAAGTGTTGGCGATCAAAACCCAACTGCATTGCGCAAGCTGCTTTAGAGGTCGTGAGATGAGTAAAAACAGGTACCCCCGATTACTAGGCTTTTTGCCGCTGCTTGGCATGATGTTAATGCTGGGAGGCTGCAAGTGGACCTTGCTCGACCCAAAAGGACAGGTCGGTCTGGATGAACGAAACCTGATCATCACCGCTACCCTGCTGATGCTGCTGGTTGTGGTGCCTGTGATCGTGATGACCTTCGCCTTCGCCTGGAAATACCGCGCGTCCAACACCAGCGCCACCTATGCGCCGAAGTGGTCGCACTCCACCAAGATCGAGATCGCGGTGTGGTTGGTTCCGATCCTCATCATCATCGCCCTGGGTTACGTCACCTATAAGTCGACCCACGCGCTGGACCCGTATCGTCCGCTGGAGTCCGACGTCAAGCCTGTGAACATCCAGGTGGTCGCGCTGGATTGGAAGTGGCTGTTCATCTACCCGGACCTGGGTATCGCCACTGTCAACGAGATCCGCTTCCCGGAGCACACCCCGCTTAATTTCCGGATCACCTCCGACGCCGTGATGAACTCGTTCTTCATCCCTGCACTGGGTGGCCAGATCTACGCGATGGCAGGCATGCAGACCCGCCTGCACCTGATCGCCAACCAGAAAGCTGAAATGGAAGGCATCTCCGCCAACTACAGCGGCGCTGGCTTCACCGGCATGAAATTCAAAGCGATCTCGACAAGCCAGGAAGATTTCGACGCCTGGGTAGCTGCAGTCAAGGCCGCACCTAAACAGCTTGATCAAGCTGAATACGACGCTCTGACCAAACCGAGCCAGAACAACCCTGTCGCCTTGTACTCCGCGTATGAGCCGGACCTGTTTCAGAAAATCGTCGACAAGTACGAAGGTATGAAGCCAGGCAAGCCGGTCAAGCACGAGAAGAAAGAAGTGGCCGTGGTTGAAGGTTCTGATACGGGCGCGCATTCAACTGCTGGGGCAGAGGAGTAAACGATGTTTGGTAAATTAAGTTGGGACGCGGTCCCATTCCACGAGCCGATCGTAATGGTGACTATCGCCATGATCGCGCTGGGTGGTTTGGCGCTGGTTGCGGGTATCACCTATTTCAAGAAGTGGTCCTACCTGTGGACCGAGTGGTTGACCTCGGTCGACCACAAGAAAATCGGCGTCATGTACGTCATCGTTGCCATGGTCATGCTGCTGCGTGGTTTTGCCGACGCCATCATGATGCGTACCCAGTTGGCCATGGCCACCGAGGGTTCGCCTGGCTACCTGCCACCTGAACACTATGACCAGATCTTCACCGCTCACGGTGTGATCATGATCATCTTCATGGCGATGCCATTCTTCACCGGCTTGATGAACCTTGCCTTGCCGCTGCAGATTGGTGCGCGTGACGTTGCCTACCCGTTCCTGAACTCCCTGAGCTTCTGGCTGCTGGTGTCCGGCGTGGTGCTGATCAACGTTTCCCTGGGCGTCGGCGAGTTCGCCAAGACCGGTTGGGTTGCGTATCCGCCATTGTCGGGGCTGCAATACAGTCCGGGCGTGGGTGTGGACTACTACATCTGGGCGCTACAGTTATCAGGGCTCGGGACGACATTGACGGGGGTCAACTTCCTGGCCACCGTCCTGAAAATGCGCGCCCCTGGCATGAAACTGATGGACATGCCGATCTTCACCTGGACCTGCACCTGGGCAAACGTGCTGATCGTGGCTTCGTTCCCGATCCTGGCCGCTACCATGGCGCTGCTGTCGCTTGACCGTTACCTGGATTTCCACATTTTCACCAATGAACTTGGTGGCAATCCAATGATGTATGTGAACCTGTTCTGGGCATGGGGTCACCCTGAGGTGTACATCCTGATCCTGCCAGCGTTCGGTATCTTCTCCGAAGTGATCTCGACCTTTACCGGCAAGCGCCTGTTCGGTCACCACTCGATGGTCTACGCCTCTGGCGCGATCTCCGTACTGGGCTTCATGGTTTGGCTGCACCACTTCTTCACCATGGGTTCGGGGGCCAGCGTCAACGCCTTCTTCGGCCTGGCGACGATGCTGATTTCCATCCCGACGGGGGTGAAGCTATTCAACTGGCTGTTCACCATCTACCACGGTCGTCTGCGCATGACCAGCCAGGTCCTGTGGACCCTGGGCTTCATGGTGACCTTCGCCATCGGCGGCATGACCGGCGTACTGCTGGCCATCCCGGGTGCTGACTTCGTGCTGCACAACAGCCTGTTCGTGATCGCCCACTTCCACAACGTGATCATCGGTGGTGCTGTATTCGGCTACATCGCTGGTTTCAGCTTCTACTTCCCGAAAGCGTTCGGCTTCAAGCTGCACGAAGGCTGGGGCAAGGCTGCGTTCTGGTTCTGGATCTCGGGCTTCTTCGTCGCGTTCATGCCGCTCTATGCACTGGGCTTCATGGGCATGACCCGTCGTCTGAACGCCACCACCAACCCTGAGTGGGTACCGTACCTGTACGTTGCCATGTTCGGTGCGGTGATGATCGCTGTGGGCATCGCCTGCCAGCTGATCCAGCTGTACGTCAGCGTGCGTGATCGCAAGCAGAACATGTGCGAATCCGGCGACCCATGGAACGGCCACACCCTGGAATGGTCGACCTCGTCGCCACCACCGTTCTACAACTTCGCCGTGATCCCTACTGCGAACACCATTGATGCGTTCACCGAAGCCAAGGAAGACGGTACTGCGTACCAGAAGCCCAAGCACTACGAGCCGATCCACATGCCAAACAACACCGCCACTGGCGTGGTGATGGGTGCGCTGTTGACCGTGTTCGGTTTCGCGATGATCTGGCACATCTGGTGGCTGGCAATCGCGAGCCTGGTGGGCACTATCGGTTACTTCATCATTCACGCTGCCCGTGATGATCAAGGCTACATGGTGCCGGTCGAAACGATCGAACGCATCGAAGCCGAGCAACACGCTCGCCTGGTAGCCGAGAAGAAGATCCCGGCCAACCGTGTAGAAACCTCGTTGGAACAGGCTTAAACCATGTCGAACTTAGTGACCAATGCTGGACACGCCCATGTCGATGACCATGGGCACGATGACCACCACCACGACTCGGGGCCGATAACCGTCTACGGTTTCTGGCTCTACCTGATGACCGACTGCATCTTGTTTGCGTCGATCTTCGCGGTGTACGCGGTACTGGTAAACAACGTAGCGGGTGGCCCGTCGGGCCACGACATCTTCGAACTGCCTTACGTGCTCGGCGAAACCGCCTTGCTGTTGTTCAGTTCGATCACCTACGGCTTCGCCATGTTGGCCTTCTACAAGGGCAACAAGAAGGGCGTACTGAGCTGGCTGGGCCTGACCTTCCTGTTCGGCCTGGGCTTCATCGGCATGGAGATCAACGAGTTCCACCTGCTGATCTCCGAAGGCTACGGCCCGCACCGTTCCGGTTTCCTGTCGGCGTTCTTCACGCTGGTCGGCACCCACGGTCTGCACGTATCCGCTGGCCTGCTGTGGATGGCAGTGATGATGTATCAGGTCAATAAGCACGGCCTGACCAACACCAACAAGACCCGCCTGAGCTGCCTGAGCCTGTTCTGGCACTTCCTGGACGTGGTCTGGATCTGCGTATTCACCGTCGTTTACTTGATGGGGACTCTGTAATGGCTAATGCACACTCCCATGACAGCCACGATTCAAGCCACGGCAGCGTAAAGTCGTACGCCATCGGCTTCATCCTGTCGGTCATCCTGACCCTGATCCCGTTCGGCCTGGTGATGTACCCAACCTTGCCGAAGTCGATCACCTTGATGATCGTCCTGGCGTTCGCGGTGATTCAGGTTCTGGTTCACCTGGTGTACTTCCTGCACCTGGACCGCTCCAAAGAGCAGCGCGAGAACGTGATCGCGTTTGTGTTCGCAGGCCTGGTGATCGTTCTGCTGGTTGGTCTGTCGCTGTGGATCATGTTCAGCATCCACACCTACATGATGGCGAAGTGAGGTAAGACCCGATGTCGCTTAAGCACTTTATCCAAATCACCAAACCGGGGATCATTTTCGGTAACGTGCTTTCTGTGGCGGGCGGTTTCTTCCTGGCCTCCAAGGGACATGTCGATCTGGCCATCTTCCTGGCTGCAATGATCGGTACGTCCCTGGTGGTTGCTTCCGGTTGCGTATTCAACAACTGCATCGACCGTGACATCGACATCAAGATGGAGCGCACCAAGAATCGCGTGCTGGTCCAGGGCCTCATCTCCCTGAAGCTGGCACTGATCTATGCGACCGTCCTGGGTGTTGCCGGTGTGGCCCTGTTGTACAAGGTGGCCAACCCGTTGGCGGCGCTGTTTGCCGTGATCGGTTTTGTCATCTACGTCGGCCTCTACAGCCTGTACCTCAAGCGCAAGTCGGTTCACGGCACGCTAGTGGGCAGTCTGTCGGGGGCAATGCCGCCGGTGATTGGTTATGTAGCTGTGACCAATAGCTTCGACATGGCCGCGCTGACGCTGCTGGTGATGTTCAGCCTGTGGCAGATGCCGCATTCCTACGCCATCGCGATTTTCCGCTTCAATGACTACCTGGCTGCGTCGATTCCGGTATTGCCGGTCAAGCGTGGCATCCAGGTGGCCAAGAAACACATCCTGCTCTACATCCTGGCCTTCCTCGTGGCGACCTTGATGTTGACCTTCAGTGGCTACGCCGGCATGAGCTACCTCGCCGTCGCCGCCGCGATGGGCATGTACTGGTTGTACATGGCCTGGACCGGCTACAAGGCGGTGGATGACACCGTCTGGGCGCGCAAGCTGTTCGTGTTCTCGATCTTCACCATCACCGCGCTCAGCGTAATGATGTCCCTGGATTTCCAAGTGCCGAAAGAGCTGTTGCTGACCTACGCCCACTGAGTGGTCTTGCAGTAAAAAAGCCCCGCCTTCGAAAGTCGCGCGGGGTTTTTTATTGAGCGCTGCGCTAAACCGGATACGCTGCGTTATCGTTGACGTTTTTCGCGAGCGAGCTCGCTCCTACCTCCCAATTCTACAAATGCAGGAAGCAATGCAATGAGTAAAAAAGCCGTGATGGTCTTCAGTGGCGGGCAGGATTCGACCACCTGTCTGATCCAGGCCCTGCCGCTGTATGACGAAGTGCACTGCATTACCTTTGATTACGGCCAGCGCCATGTGGCAGAAATCGAAGTGGCCCAGAAGCTGGCCAAGCAGTTGGGGGCCACTGTGCACAAAGTGATGGATGTGTCCCTGCTCAATGAGCTGGCGATCAGCAGCCTGACGCGCGACAACATCCCGGTGCCGACCGTGAACAGCTCGGGTGAAAGCCTGCCGAGCACCTTTGTGCCGGGGCGCAACATCCTGTTCCTGACCCTGGCTGCGATCTATGCCTATCAAGTGAAGGCCGAGACCGTCATTACCGGTGTGTGCGAAACCGACTTCTCAGGCTACCCCGATTGCCGGGATGAGTTTGTCAAAGCACTCAACCAGGCCCTCAAGCTGGGCATGGAATACGACGTGCGCCTCGACACCCCGTTGATGTGGCTGAACAAGGCCGAAACCTGGGCCCTGGCCGACTACCACGGGCAACTGGAGCTGGTGCGCGAGCAGACGCTGACTTGCTACAACGGCATCATCGGTACCGGCTGTGGCGAGTGTGACGCGTGCAACCTGCGCGCTCGGGGCTTGAATGACTACCTGCAGAACACGACACCTGTCATGCAGAGCCTCAAGCACAAGTTGAAACTGAAATAACCCTTGCAGGAGCGAGCTTGCTCGCGAAAAACCTGAGAGCGCCGCGTTCCACCAGATGCGCTGCGTGATCGTTGACGTTCTTCGCGAGCAAGCTCGCGCCTACAGGATTATTGATAGCGCTTGAACAATGAACGTGCCCCGTAGGCCGGCAGGATGTTGAAGAACGCAAAGCCGACTTTGATCGCGATCTGTACATAGATCATGCTGAGGATGTCGCTGGTCTGCATCGCCCCGTAGAAGGCGATAAAGCAGAACAGGAAGCTGTCGATAATCACCGCAAAGAACGTACTGAGGAATATCCGCAGGTATAGATACCTGGAGTTGGTCAGCTCCTTGATCTTGCACAGCAAGTAGGAATTTATATTCTCCGACACCAGGAACGAGACCGAAGAGGCCACCAGCACCGACGACACTTGCAGGATCACGTCGGTATAAGGCCCATCCAGCTTCCAGCCCGGTAGCCCTGGCAGGAACGTGGAGCCATACAGCAGGATGATGATCATCGCGTTGCTGGCAAACGCAAACAGAATGGCTCGCCTGGCCAGGCGCAAGCCAAAATTCTCGTTGAGCAAGTCCACGATCAAGAAGGTCAGCGGGTACAGGAACGTGCCCGGCGTGACGATGATGCCCAACGACTCCAGGTAAATCGGTTTGGTCGCGGCAATGCTGGTGAAGATATAGAAGGTGAACAGCAGCAAGTTCAGGATGATGTAGATCATCCAGGAGTTTTCATTGCGGTCGTTTATATCGTAGGCGGTCAGCGTTCCGCCTTGAGAGTAGAACTTCTTGTACAGGTTCTTGATTTCCATCTTGTTGAAGTTGTCCATCATTTCACTGCTGAGCACTTCACTCAGCTTGATCTTGAGGACCTTGCCCGTGGCGATCACCATGATCACCGCCAGGCGCTTGTCGTTTTCAAAGCCCAGCAACTTGTATTTGCTGTTTTCCACGGCGCCCTCAGACGTTGTCATTGAAGCGCTCCTCAAGGATGTCGCCGATGACACACAAACGCTCTGAGTTCCCGCAGGGTTCGAGGGTGATGAACAGCTTCTTGGTGGCGCGGTCGTACACCAGTTTTTCTTTATCGTCGCTCGACGAGCCTTTCTGCACGATCAGCAAGTCCCCCGGTTCATTGAGGCCGGGAATCCCGTGCTCCAGGCGCACGCCGATCAGGTTGCAGGCGCTGCCAAAGTAGTAGGTCAGCGGATGAAGCGTGGCCAGCTCACCGATGCGCTTGCCCAGGCTTTGCATGAGCAGGCTTTCCTTGAGCACAGGCACTGCCGCCGGGTTCTTGTTACCCAGTGGGGAAACATTGCTCTCGATGACTTCCTTGGCTTCAAAACTGATCGTCTCGATTTCTTCGTAGGAGACGCCAAAGAAGTCAGAGATCTTGCGTATCGTCGACTGCTGTACGTTAACGACCTTGCCTTCCAGGATGTTATAGATGGTGGTCCTGGTCAGGCCGGCGGCACTGCTTAACGAAAGCTGGGTTTCGCCACGACTCTTGATCAAGTACTTGATGTTGCTCTTCAAGTGCTCGGTTTTTTCCCGTCTGTGTATCAAGTGCTCACCACTTCCATTTAGTCATCAGTCCATGCCGGCAGAACCCATTCTTGACGGTTCGCGGCAGTGAAAGTGTTGCATGCGCCCGCTACAACAATAAAGTACTGAGTGCAGGGATACGCCTCGGTGGTAAATCAGGCAACGGCTTTCTCGTCATACTCTTCTGAACGGCCAGCGCGAATCCCTCGCGCCTCTACAAGGAGTAGTCACCATGGTGCGTGTCAGTCGTCGATCCCTTCTCGCCCTGGGCGCGGCCCTGCCTGTGTTGGGGCAGCTCAATTGGGCGCTTGCCAGCCCGGCGCCGACGAAATCTGACAAGGTACTACTCAATTACAACGAAAGCCCCTACGGCCCTTCAGACGCGGCTCGCCAGGCGATGGAGCGCGCGATTGCAGCCTCCGGGCGTTACCCTTACCCGGACATGTATGCATTGGCCGCGTTGTTTGCCGAGCAACAGGGCATCGCCGAAGAAAACATCGGGGTATTTGCCGGTTCGATGGCTGCCCTGCGTTACGCGGTGCTGGCGTTCGCCAGCCAGACCCGCGGCCTGGTGATGGCCACGCCGTCCTACGAAGTACCGCGCCAGGCGGCCGAATCGATCAAGGCGCCGGTGCATGAAGTTAACCTCGACGCCCAGCATGCCCACGATGTGCACGCCATGCTCGCCGCGGACCCACAGGCCGGCATGCTGTACCTGTGCAACCCCAACAACCCGACCGGTACGCTCACCTCGACCGAGGCTATCCGCCACGCTCTGGTGAATAAACCCAAGGGCAGCGTGCTGGTTGTGGACGAGGCTTATATCGACTTCTGCGACGCCCCCAGTTGCGTAAGTTGGGTCAAGGAACACCACGACCTGCTGGTACTGCGTACCTTCTCGAAGATCTATGGCATGGCCGGTGCGCGCCTGGGCCTGGCGATCGGCCACCCGGCGCTACTGGAGCGGTTGGCCGTGTTCGGCGGCGACAACGTCCCGGCCGGCGCCAGCTTGCTGGCCGCCCGTGCGAGCCTGGAAGACGCGCAACTGGTGGGCCAACGCAGAGCGCTCAATGCCAGGTTGCGCGATGAGACGATCGCCTGGCTCAAGGGCCGGGGCTTTACCTGCACCGTTTCCCACAGCAACTGCTTCATGATCGACGTGAAGCGCCCGGCAGAGCAGGTGATTGAGCAGTTGGCGGCACGGAATGTACTGGTCGGGCGGGTGTGGCAGGACTGGCCGCAGTGGGTGCGGGTGACGGTGGGCAATGAGCAGGAGATGGAGCGCTTTCGCGAGGCGTTCGCGGCGCAGGTCTAGCCCCTGGGTTTGCATCCGTTGCCTGGACAGGTAAGCCAGGCATGCTGCATGCTCGACCGGGTTGAATGATCAAGGAAGACACCCGTGCGACCTAATGGCCAACCCGATAAAAAATCGCCCATGCTGCCCGAGGATATGCGCCGCTTGCTCGATACCGAACTGAGCCGCCGTGGCCTGGGACACTTCGAGGTCTACCAGTGTGGGCCGACGCTGGACCAAGCGCAGATTGTGTCCAATTACCCCGAGGCCATGGAGCCTTCCGACACGGCCGACGATTTCTACCGGCGTGGCGAGCTGGTTTCATTGACCCGTACGCGGATCAAACCATTTTTCTGGAGTGATGAACACCTGCTGGCCGTGGCCGATGAGGCGGTGCCGGTGCCGGGCCCCTACAAACCCGTTGGCGAGGGCGCCAGTTTTATCGTGCATGGCAATCGCGGCTTCTACTCGGTGCTCAATCTGTGCAGCTTCGGCGAACATCGGCAATTTCGCGAGACCGTGCTGGCCCATCAAAGTGAACTGCAGATGCTGTTGGTCTCGATGTACGACGAGGCCCTGGAAGATCACGCGGCGCCTGTCGAACAACAGACGGTGCTGACCCCAAGGGAAACCGAAGTATTGTCCTGGGTCAGCCTGGGCAAGACCTACAACGAAGTGGCACTCCTGACGTCGATGACCTCCCATACGGTCAAGTTTCATATGAAGAATATCTTCGGCAAATTGCAGGTCAGCAACGGCAAATCAGCAATCGGCAAGGCCCTGCAATTGGGCTATATCCGCCACCCGGCCTGAGGCCGCAATCACCGCCTACCTGTCCAAATGGGTAGCTTGTTCGCCGCACAGTGCTGCATTAGTTTGCCCAGCTATGGAGTTTGGCGCCGGACACACCGGCGCCGCCATTGCGAAAGGACATCCGGATGAGCCGCTCTGCAGCTTTGCTCCACACCTGTGCCAGCGTGCTGCGCTGATGGGTACTTTTCACGCCTTGCGCGGCCTTAATGCGCGGTTGCAAGCATTGTTCATGATCACGCTGGTGTTCCGCACGGGCACCCTGGCGTTTCCTTTTTACGCGGCGTACCTGATTCATCAACACGCGATATCGGCAGGTACGGCAGGCCTGTTGGTCGGCGTGTATGGCGCGGGCGCCCTGTGTACCGACCTGATCATCGGCGCCGTGATCAAGCGGTTTTCGGCCAACCGGGTCATTCTCGGTTCGTTGTTGTTCAACGCGGTGTTGCTGCTGGTCATTCCCTCGGTGGATAACCTGCTCGCGCTGTTCCTGTTGTCGTTTCTCTGGGGGGCCTGTTACGAAGCCTTCACACCGGCCGCGTTCTCCGAGACTGTGGCTCACAGTAATCTTGAGTCACGCAAAGTGGCGTTTTCCTGCAACCGATTGGCGATCAACATCGGCATGGCCATCGGGCCGCTACTGGGCAGCTTGATCTTCCTCAGCAATGCCGACGCGGTCTTCTACATCAATGCCGTGCTGTCCCTGCTGGCCTTCGCCGCCTGCCTGCGGTTTGGTCGGTCTCGGCAGGCCACCCAAGGCGTACCTGTCGCCGTCAAAGGCGAGGGCTTGCCCGAGGTGGCGGCTCATGAGCGTTCGCGACTGCTGGTGATCCTGTTGGCAGCGCTGCCGGTGCACGTGGCTTACGCATTACCGCCGACTTTTCTGTCGGCGTACATCATCAACTACACCCAATTGCCGGCCTATTACGTGGGCATCATCTTTTTTATCAATGCGTTGCTAGTGATTGTGTTTGAAGTGCCGATCAACCTGCGCATGGCGCACTTGTCGAGCAGTCGCTCGCTGATCATTGGCCTGTTGCTGGCAGGCTGCGGTTTCTTCTTGATGGGCTTTGGTCAGGTCGGCGCGCTGTTGGTGCTTGCTACGGTGTTGTGGAGCCTGGGCGAGATGATTGTGTTCCCCGCGATCACCCACTACGTCAGCAGCATTTCCAGCCGCGACAGCGTGGGCCGCAACCTTGGCTACTACTCGGCGGGCGTCAACATCGGCGTGATGATCGCGCCCTCGTTGGCGTTCATGTTGCTGGCCCGGCCAACCTTGCCGTCACCGTGGCTGCTGGCAGGCTGTGTGTTGCTGCTGTTCGCAATCGCCGTGGGGATGATGAAAAGCTCGGCGGTGTTGTGGAATAAAGAGGCGTAGACGGCAACCGGCGCTGCGCCTTGCACGCGCGCCTGGTTGCGTCAGTACTTACTGGGCGGCGATGGCGTAGCCGTCAAAGGCGCTTTGCTGTTGCAGCGCGGTCACGATGCTCTTGCGCGTGACCGGTTGCTCGGCGCCGCTGTTGTCGATGAAGGTTTCGCTCGCAAGTTCCGCCTCGCTGCCTTCGCCCACAAAGGTGAACCCCAGGAACTCCAGCGCTTCGCGGTCCACATTGAGCTTGGAGCGCGGCGTGCGCAGCGGCAAGGTGACGCTGATGCCATCCTTGCTGATCACAAACACTTCGGTGTCTTTCTTGGCGCGTGCAGCCTTGCCCTTGCCGGCGCTCGGGTTGCTGATGGCCTGGTGCGACTGGTTAAGCACTTTGAGGGCCAGGCCATAGACCAATTCCTGGAACTCGGGATCGTCCTTGAAGCTGGACAGGATGCGGCTGATCGAGAACTGGCTGCTCAGGTGTTCCAGGGCGGCGTTGTCTGCGGCTTCGGCGTCTTTCAATTGTTTGAGCTGGCCCATCAGGTCATAGGCTTTGTCATCGTCGAAGGCATCGTGGGCCTGGCGGATGGCAACGCGTAGCTCGCGGATCTGGTCGCTTTCCTTGGAGGTGTGAAACGCGTCCAGCACCATCTCGCTGATGATCTTGGCGGCTGGCACATGCTGTGAAAGATTGATGGCGTTTTCGTATTCGGCTTTGGCGTACAGGGCGACTACGGATTCTTCGGCGGATTTTTCGGTGTAGGAATCAGACATTAAAATTTCACTGCGTAGTATGCGGAGAGACAAAAAAACGTCGGGCATTTTCAGCGGGTGAGGGGATCAGGTCAAGGCAGCCCGCTATTCGTCCAGCTGTGTGAGGCACGCCTGGAAGATATCCAGGCCTTCCTCCAACACCGCAGGTTCAATGGTCAGCGGGGCCAGCAAGCGCACGATGTGCCGCGACTTGCCGCTGGGCATCAGCAGCAAGCCAGCCTCTCGCGCCAGCTCCAGCAGTTGCGCCAGTTGCTTGGGAGCGGGTGTGCCGTCGGCATGGGCCAGTTCAATGCCCCGCATGGCGCCGACACCGGTGAGGCGGCCCAGGTAGGGCGACAGTTGCTGCGCGCGCCAGGCTTCATAGCGACCCACAATCGCGGCCTCCTGCGCGACGCCCCAGGCGTGCAGGTTTTTGTCGCTCATCACCTCAAGGGTCGCCAGCGCCGCCGCGCAGGCGACGGGGTTACCGGAGTAGGTGCCGCCCAGGCCGCCTTTGGGCAGGTTGTCCATCAGCGCCTTGCGCCCGACCACCGCCCCCAGCGGCATGCCGCCGGCGATGCTTTTGCCGAGCAGTAGCAGGTCCGGCTCGATGCCCAGGCGAGAGAAGGCGAAACGCTGTCCGGTGCGGCCAAAACCCGACTGGATTTCATCGATGATCAGCAGGATGTTGTGCTGGTCGCAGAAGCGTCGCAAGGCTTGGGCAAACTCAGTGTCCAAGGCTAGAAAACCGCCTTCGCCCTGCACCGGCTCGATGATGAAGCAGGCCACATCGTTTATGTCGATTTCCACGCTGAACAGACGCTCCATCGCCTTCAGCGCGTCGGCGCAGGTCATGCCGTTATCGGTACTGGGGTAGGGCAGGTGATACACAGGGCCGGGCAGTAAGCCGACCTTCTGCTTGTAGGGCGCGACCTTGCCATTGAGGTTGAGGGTTGCCAGGGTGCGCCCATGGAAGGCACCGTCGAAGGCGATCACCGCCGTGCGACCAGTGGCACCACGGGCGATCTTCAAAGCGTTCTCTGCCGCTTCTGCACCGCTGTTGGTGAGCATGCCGCTGACGGGGTAACCCACCGTGATAAAGGCGCTGAGGCGTTGCATCAACTCGATGTAGGGCGTATGCGGTGCGGCGTTGAACGCGTAATGGGTGAGCCGGGCCGCTTGCTCGCAAATGGCCGCCACCACGGCCGGGTGGCAATGGCCCAGGTTGAGCACGCCGATACCCCCGACAAAGTCGATGTAACGCTTGCCTGCAGTGTCCCAGACCTCGGCGTTTTTACCGTGACTGAGGCTGATGGGGTGAACGATGGAAATCGACTGGCTGATGCTAGCGTGACTCATGGCTCTGGGACTCGGCAGTGGTGGGCGCAGCGCTATCTAAGCCGCGCGCCCGGCCTTGCCGCAAACGAAATAAAGTCGCCGTGTCATTCCACCTTGGAAGGAGCTGCGACTATTCCGACACCCCATCCTTGCCCGCCGCCTTGGATCGGTACAAGGCTTGATCGGCCCGCGCCATCAGCGCAGCCGGGGACTCGCCCATGCGCCGCTCCACCACGCCCAGGCTCAGGGTAAGGTTCAAGGCGCCCACGGGGGCCGCCTCCTTGATTTTATGGCGAATCCTTTCGGCCAACTCTTTGGCCTCGTCCAGGCTGCTTTTGGGCAGCACCACCATAAACTCATCGCCGCCCCAGCGCGCCAGCAAGTCGCTTTTGCGTACGCAGGCTTCCAGATGTTCCACTACCCGTATCAGGGTCTGGTCGCCGACGCCATGGCCGTATTGGTCATTGATCGGCTTGAAGTCATCGACATCCATGGCCACCAGTGCCAGGGGCAGGCGGAAGCGTTCGGCGCGGTCGCATTCCTCCAGCAGCACTTTTTCCAGGCGGTACCGGTTGGCGATGCGCGTCAGGGCGTCCCGCTCGGCCAAAGAGCGGTTTTCGTCCAGTTGTAATTGCAGTTGCTGGTTGACGCGCGACAACTCAAGCGTGCGCTCCGCGACCAGCGCTTCCAGAGACTGGTTGCGCTTTTGCAACTGTTCGATGGAGCATTTGCGCGTATGGATATCGCGGTGTGCGCCGACCATGCGCGCCACTGAACCGTCGGGGTTGCGGGCAATGACGTAGCCGCGGTCCTCGATCCAGAGGTACGTACCGTCTTTTTTGCGACAACGGTATTCGGCCCGGTAATGAGCGGCGCGTAGGCTGATGTAGTCATCGAACACCGTCATCACGCGAGGGTAATCCTCGGGGTGGATCACGTTCTCCCAGGTGAAGACGCTGTTTTCCAGGGAGTGGTGGGAGTAGCCAAGCATTTCGTACCAGCCGGGATTGCGGTAGACGAAGCCGGTATTGGCATTCCAGTCCCAGATGCCATCACTGACCAACTCCATGATGGCGTGCAACAGGTCGACGTTAAGGTCGGAAACCTCATGGCGTAGCGGTTCTTTGCCGGATGTATCGTCCATCTGCACGCTTCCTGCGGGGGCTGGCGCCCAAGGCCAGTCATGGTTGACGCCGATACTCCGTGGCTGGCGCTACTGTACATCGGCGCTTGCGCGCTTTGAATAGGGCAGGTGTGCTGCTTTTGACGAGTGGCGAAACGCTATTTTTCTGGCGCCATCATCTTTGTTCGAGGCTTCCCATCCGCGTTGTGCTGGTAAATGGCTTGCGGTTGGCCCTGCTCATTGAAAAACACCTGGCCAATGCCCGCCGAGTTCCACAGCCGCTCACCCGCTTCGGCGTGCTCTGGAATATAGGGCACCACCTGCATGGTGCGGCGGCGGGTAAACCAGTTAAGCGGCGAACGCGGGGAGTAGAGCCAGCGGTTGAGGCGGTCGAACCATTCCAGCAGGCGCGGCGGGAACTCGTTCTTGATGCCGCTGCTGGTGATTTGCCAGATATTGGGGCCGCCGTTGCGGTGGCGGATCAGCACTTGGTAGACAAACGAGTAATGCACATCACCGGAAAGGATCACGTAGTTACCCGGCGTGCGCGAGTGGCGGAAGATATTCAAAATCACTTGGGCAGCGCCGCGGTGGGCCATCCAGTTCTCGGCGTCCACCAGCAGTGTGAAGCCACACCAGCTGAAAACCTTCTGCACCGTCTCGATCAGCTTGACGCCAAAGACCGGCGCGGGCGAGACAATGATGGCTGACGGGTGGTCCAGTAGCGCTTGTTGCAGTTCGCTCAAGGCTTCCCAGTCCAGCAGGCCGGAAGGTTGCTTGAGGGTGAACTCGCTGCGCCAGCGTCGGGTGCGGGTGTCGAGTACCACCAGCGCCGGGGTGGTGGGCAATACGTAGTGCCACTGCTGGAATTTCAGCAGTGTGGTGACTAGCTCATCCTGCTGTGTGGCGTCCAGGTGGTTGTCTTGCGCCTGGTTGGCAAGTGCCTGGGTTTGGCTCACCAGTTCGCCAAACACCTTGGGCTGGTTGCCCCAGCCCTGGCATAAAAGATAGGCCATCAACGCATTACCGATGATGCGTTTGGAGAAGGGATGGCCGTAGGCAGTTTCTTCCCATTGGGCGCTGAGGTTCCAGTCGTCGGTGATGTCGTGATCATCAAAGATCATCAGGGTCGAGAGGTGGGCGAATACCCGGGCGACCCCTGGAAGGCCACTGCGAAATTGATCGATCTGTATCTGTTCGCGGGCATAACGCTGCTGTTCTTGCGCGCTCAGTTGCGGCGGTTGGGGGGAGATCAGTGTCCACGGTGTGGGCGACCAGGCCAGCAGGTACATGGCGATCACTTCGGCAAAGGTCACCAGGTGATTATCGGCGGTGCTGCTGGTGAAAATCGGTTTCTTCACGCCGCCGAAAAAGCGCTCACGCAAGGTCTCGTTACTGTCCAGCGCGGGGAGCAGGTCGGCGCGATGGTAATAGCTGGCGCGATGCCCGTAGAGGGCGGCACTGTCGTCAACCACGGCCCCTTCCAGGTATTCGTCGAACAGGCCCAGGCGCGCGATTAATTCATGAATTGCCCGCAGCATGGGCCCCGCGACGTCGTCGGCGTAGACCTGGTCGCCGCTCATCATCAGCAAGGCGGGGCGTTGTGCCACGGTGGGAGCTTGCGCCAGCAGACGATCAATGCACAGCAACCCGTCATCAGCGCGATGGTGAGGCTTGCGGCAGGAGCCGTGGACCAGTTGGTGGATGCGCCCATGCACGACGAAATCGGGCAGCGTGGCGCCTGCGTACAGCAGATGGGGTGCCCACTGGGCTATTCCGCAGCCGTCAATAAACAGGTCATAGTGGATGTTTACATCCAGAGGCAGGGCGTCAGTCAGGGGCACATCGATCAAGTGGATAAACGAATGGCGCCCGACGGGAACGATCTGACAATGTGCATGAAGGTGAATATCCAGCGTTGATCCCTGAGCGTGCTGCAGCCTCATAACCAGCTTCAGTTCCCGGCTCGCCACCAGCCATAGCACCACACGCTTTGGTTCCAGGCGGCGCAGCAACGGGCCGGCAAGTACGGGGGGAAGTGACTGCAGTTCAGGCATGACGCGATCGGCTCACTAATAAGACAAGCACTCAGTATAACGCTGAAAATGTCGGCATTTCGTCAACGAACGTCAGACAGTAATATGTTGTGGCTATTAATGAATAAGCAGCGCCCTGGGCGCTACTTATTTAGTAGTTGCGCTTAAGTAAGTTTACTCAAAGAACATGGCCTTTGCCGAGACTGTCCAAGCCACCACCATTACGTCTGCCGCCTCTGTCTGCGGTGACCCCATTGTCATTAATCGAATTATCGGGAGCGATTTGATCGAGGCTTCGTTTCGAGCGTGAGTTGACCTTCTCGCTGGCTTGGGTGTCTTGGTCGGGGGCGGATTGGGAAATGTAAGTATTGACGGGATTAAAGCCGGTAGAATTGAACACGGTAACGCCTCACTATTAATGGCATGGTTTACATGGCATGTTCTTCCCTGTAACAGTGCTCGGCGTAAGTTAGTGGAGTTCGGTGTTTTTTGCGAGGTGTTCTATGTTTCTGTTTGTGATGGGTGAGTTGGTTTTATTGTTGAATTTTGGTTGTTTTATTTTGAAACTTTTTTAAAGAAATGCAATGTTGTATGAGTATATGTTTGGTTTTCCGTCCTCGGTTATGGGGCAGCAGGGGCAATATGGTTGCCCCTGCCGGCAAATGGCTCAGTTGTTTGCCTCAATCGTCACCTTCGGTACGGTAAATCGAAACTCGCTGCCCTGACCCTGCTTGCTCTCGGCTTCGATCCTGCCGCCATGCGCCTTAACGATGCCTTGGGTGATATACAGCCCCAGCCCGCTGCCGGTGGGGTTGTTTTCAGTCTGGGTCCAATAGCGATCGAACACATGGGGCAAATCGTCCGGCGCAATGCCCTCACCGGAGTCGCGCACCGAAAATACAATCTCCTCGCCGGCGCTCATGGCGCTGATGCCGATGTTGCCCTGGCGCGGAGTGAACTTGATCGCATTGCCGATCAGGTTCGACAGCACCTGGAACAAGCGCTCCGGGTCGGCCTTGATTTGCAGGCCAGGCTCGACATTGAACGACAGGTCGATGCCCTTTTCCGAGGCCAAGGGCGCCAGCAGCGAATACGCCTCTTCAAAAATCTGGCTGACGTCCAGCGCCACCGGCTTGACCACATAGCGCCCGGCCTCGATTTTCGAGGTGTCGAGCAAGTCTTCCAGCAACACGTTCATGCGCCCGGCAGCCTGTTGCATGGTGTCAATGGCGGAAGAAATGCGCCGTGAAGTGTGGGGGCCATCGGAGCTGAAGGCTTTTTGCATCATGCCGCAGAGCATGGAGATGACGGTCATGGGGTTGCGCAGGTCGTGGGAAACCACCGCGACCAGCTCGTCCCGCGCACGCACCGCTTGTTGCTCGCGCAGCACTTGGCGGGACAGGTCGTTCTCCAGGGCCGAGCGGCGCAAATCGTTGGCGGCAAACAGGTCGCCATGGCTCCACTTGGTGGAGATACCAGCCATTTCCACTTTCCAGATTTCAAACGAGGTGCGTGGGCGAAGGCGCATGCCCGCGTCGCAGGTTTCCAGATTCAGCGGCTTCTGCGGGTCGCCACTCCAGTGGATGTTCTCTTTGACTTCCGGGCGAAACCACAGCACCCCGTTATCCACAGGCTTGGGCAAGCTCATGGCGAGCACGCCGCTGGCCACGCTCTGGTATTCGGCGGCCGGCGGATAAACCGAGGCCAGGTTATGGCTGGAAAATACCGGTGCGCCGTCGCCCTGCAACCACTTGTGCAGCGCGCGTATCTGCGCCGGTTCCGGGCAGTTGCCGTAGCGGTGTAATTGCTTGTCTTCGATGATCGCCACGCCGCCGGAGAGGGTCAGGTCCATCAGCAGTCGGCCTTGCTGGGCCAAGCCGTCGAATACGTTATTGGCAGAGGCTTTCATCGCCCGATCCAGCAGCGCCAGCGCTTCGACTTTCTCGTCGCGCTGGCGGGTCAGCTCCAGGGCCTCCATGGCACTGATCTGCAATGACAGCACCTGGCCGATGGTCTGGCAGGCCATGCGCAGGTCGTTGGGCACCAGCAGCGGCTCACGGTTGCCGCAACTGATCAGGCCCCAGAGTTTGTCGCCTTTCATCAGTGAAATACTCATGGACGACAACACGCCCATGTTCTGCATGTACTGGCAGTGAATCGGCGACACGCTGCGCAGGGTGGCGAAGCTCAGGTCCAGAGGCTGCCCGGTGTCCGGGCGCAATTTGGGCACCAGCGGTACCGGTTCGTAGGACGCATTCGGGATGATCCGTAGCCAGTTGGTGCGATACAGCTCGCGAGCCTGCTCAGGGATGTCGGACGCGGGGAAGAACAGCCCGTTGAACAATTCCATGGACGGCGCCGAGGCCTCGGCGATCACCTGGCCATGGCCTTCCTCTTCGAAGCGATAGATGAGCACCCGGTCATAACCGGTCATGGCCTGGATTTCGTTGACGGTGATGGCGTAGAGCGCCTCCAAGGTCTTTGCCGATTGCAGGCGGTGCAGCATCTTGCCCAGGTCGCTGGTGCGGCCATTGTGCGCTCGGGGTTTGAAATCCTTGAGCCGTGGTTCGAATTCCAGCACTAACACGCCCTGGTGGCGATGCAACAGGCCTTCGAACTGCTCACCCTTGAAGGTTATCAGCAGGGGCGGCGAGTCCAGGAATGCGCTGTCCTCGGCCATGGTTTGCACGGCCCGGGCGTACTCCTCGCCAATCAATCTGTGCAACGGTTGATCCAACAGCGCCTCGGGGGCGTGGCCGAACAACGTACCGACGTTGGCACTTACCTGAATGATGTTCAGGCCAGGTTCCGACAAAGTCAGCAGCACGCCGTGGGGCTGGATGGCCCCCGGAAAACGAATGGGTTCGTCGGCGCAGTTGGCAAGCAGCTCTTCAAAATCTTCGGGTTTCATAGCAATACCTCCTGGCTGTCGAGCCATTGCTCAAAGCCGCTGAATGTCGAGCGGGCCGCCATCACCGCGCGCACGGCGGCATCTGTATCCAGTGGCTGACGGCCCAGATAATCGAGGAAATCTTTCCAGCGCCGTCCGGTCTCGGCGCCGTATACATTGAGAAAGGCACCGCCGTTGTCGGCGTTCACATCCAGGCGCAGGGCTATTTCCCGGCGCAGCACTTGGCCGCCCAGGGTGGCGCCTTCCAGCACATACAGGGCGCCGAGGCACGCAGCCGGTGTGTCTAATAGGGGGAGCTGGGTACAGCGAGGCAGGGCATGGATGGCGTGCTCAGTCAGGCCGAGCGCGTGCAGGTCATGGACCAGGGTTGGCGTTTTCACACGCAACGCAGACTCATATCCGTCGGGAATCAAACCGCTGTCATACAGCGCCGCTTCCATTGGCTGATAAAAGCCGTGGTACGCCTGCAGCAAGCGCCGATACCACTGGGCATCCAGGCGCTCGGAAAAAAACGGCAGGCGCTGTTCCAACGCCACATGCAGCAGGCCCGTGCCCGTGCGCAACGTTTCCAACAAGGAGGGCGCACTAACGTCATGGGCCTGTGAATGCATTCAATGAGCTCGAACTGTGGGCCTGTCGGCCATGAATGACGCGTGAAAATGGGCGACGATTCTACACGACTCATTGTCGTCAGCTGAACGCAGAAGCGAAAAGGCTGACCATCGGATCAGAAAAGTCGCTCCCTGCACCTTACATGACCGCAGAACTAGCCCTCAAGTTCGGTTGAAATGATATCGCGCTGCTATCAATCCCGGGACTGGCCCTAGTGCGTCAATGCTGTCTGCACGCACTCAAGCAAGTGGTCGGTACTCCAGGGCTTGGGCAGAAACCGCACGGAACTGCCCAGCTCGGCGGCGATTTTCGTATTACCTGAGGTCAGCACTACCTGTACTTCAGGCCACCGGTGGGCGACGACACGGCTCAAGTCATAACCATTGAGCAAGCCGGGCATTTGAATATCACTGACAATCAAATCCACCGGGTCATCGCCGCGCTCCAGGTAAATCATCCCTTCGTCTGCCGATGCAAACGATGTCACCACCGCACCAAAGTCTTCCAGCACATCCACCATCAACGCCCGAATGATCTCGTCGTCTTCCAATACCAAAATCGATGGCTGAGCCATGATCCTTACTCCACCATCAGGGGTTCAGTAAGGTGGAGTAGGGGTTGGGTATATAGGTTCGATTGGATGTTTTTTAAACGATGGGTGGTCATTTGGCTGCTTGTGAGCCATGGGCACGACAATCCGTTAAGGTGAACGCCACCCTGCCATCCAAGGAATGCCATGTTCGACCGTAACCCACTCGTGCCTGAACTGATCGTCACCCGCCTTGGCGCGAGCCTGGCGTTCTGGATCGAACAGTTAGGTTTCGCTATTGCCTATCAGCGCGCAGAAGAAGGCTTTGCCTACCTCGACCTTAACGGCGCGCAAATCATGCTCGAACAATACGGCCCCGAGGCCGGCCAGTGGCTTACCGCACCGTTGCAGCCCCCATTCGGGCGCGGCATCAACCTGCAAATCGATGTGCCCGCCGTAGCACCCATCCTGCAACGCTTGGCGCAGATCGGCTGGCCCTTGTTCCGCGATGTAGAGGACGCCTGGTACCGAGCCGGTGACGTGGAGGCCGGGCAGCGCCAGTTCATCGTGCAAGACCCGGACGGGTATCTGGTGCGTCTGGTGCAGCGGCTGGGAGAAAGGCCGGTCGAACAGGCATAATCCAAGGCAACAGCCGATAGGGAGACGTGAATGAAGTATGTGTTATTGACCCTCGCCCTGACCGTTATCGCCGCACCCGCGTTCGCTGCGGGCGATGCCGAGGCGGGCGGCAAACTCTTCACCAAGACCTGCGGCGGCTGCCACAGCATTGGTGAGGGCGCGCGGGGTGGTTTTGGCCCGGAACTGAACGGCATCATTGGCCGGCCTGCCGGTACCACTCAGGACTATCAGTATTCGGATGCGATGAAGAACTCGGGCGTGGTGTGGACGCGGGAAAAACTGGCGGCCTACATTGAAGATCCGAAGTCGGTGGTCAGTGGCACGCGGATGATCTTCTGGGGGATCAGTGACCAGGAGAAGATTGAAAATATCCTGGCGTATCTGGAGACATTCCAGCCCAAGTGAGATGCCCAGGCTGGCACGCATCACCGTCCTCTGTCCTCCTACAAAAAATCACAGTGTGAGCGTTAGCCTGCATCAAAAGCCTACACACAAGTAGGACCGTTCTGATTTGCGCCTGACCTCACCATTATCGGCAAAGCGTTTGCTACGTTCGTGTGAAAAATACGCGATGGAAGCGCTTAATGCTGACGTTCAACTCCCTATGGAAAAACCACCCGGAAATTTTCGGAGACGCCGCCCCTTGTAGAACCAACGGCGCCAAAAATTTCAGTGACCAATGCGCCATTAACCTGGGCGTAGCACTGCGCAGGTCAGGCGCCGACCTGAGCAGATTGAGAGGCGTGCGCTATTGTTGGCAGCATGCCAAGAGTGAGGGCCATGTGCTGGCGGCTGAGGAAATGGCCAAAGCTCTAAATGGCGCGAATATCCCCGGCTTGCAGCGGCCGAAAAAGATAAAACCTGAGGATTTCGAAGAAGTGTTGGCGGGGCAGCAAGGCATTATCTTTTTCAAAGATTTTTGGCGCCGAGGGAATGAGACGTTTGGCAATCGCAGCGGTGACCACATTGACCTTTGGAATGGACGGCGGTTGACGGATTGGCTGAGTTATCCGCGTATCCAGCTGGGATTTACGATTGAGGGGACGTTCTCGGACTATCACGAGTCCAGGGAGATCTGGTTTTGGAAGATCATATGAAATTGGTTAAGGGCGTGGTGTTTGTCGTCGGGGTGGTTGTAGTGGCGCTCGGAGTGTTTAACGGTTTGGTGGTGGTCGTGTCTGCGTATTTTGGGCCGTTTTATCAAGGGGATGCGGATCAGAGCAGGAATTTTGGGCTTTGGTTGGTTGGGAATGGGGTTGTGGTTTTGGGAGCAGCGTTCAGTGGGGCGGTTTGGTATTGCAGGCGTTTGAGTAGGTGGCGGGAATGAAAATGTGTCCGAGTATTAAGTGAATCAGCGGCTGTGATTTTTCCTTAAAGGGCATCGCAGGCAAGCCAGCTCCCACATTTTGAGCGATGTGTATCAGTTGAACCGCAATAAAAAAGACCTTGAAGCATCAAGGTCTTTTTTGTGCCTGTGGATCAACTCAGCAGGTGCTTGGAAATCAGCCGGGAGATTTCCACGATCGAGGTCTTGCCAGTGAATTCGAATTTCACCTTCCCCAACGACGAAAAGTAAATCTCCAACTCCGAATCAAGATCAAACGTCCCGGACGTTTCCACCGAGTACGCCACGATGTTTTTGTACGGCAATGAGGTGAAGTCCTTCTTGCTGCCGGTAATCCCTTGCACGTTCACCGCGATGATGCGTTTGGTGGTGAACACGACGCCGTCGCGCATGGCCTTGTAGGCGTCGACCACTTCTTCGCCGTCCAGCAGCAGGGCCGCTACGCGCTCGGCGTATTCGTCGTTTTGCTTGAGCTTGAAAAAGCCTTTGTTGTTGAAGTCGATCATGTGCCTGTCCTGGGTAGGTGGTGCCGCCGGTGTATGACGTTTTGCTTGCGGATCTGTATCTAACGCCTGGGCCTTCAAGCCCCTAGCATGACGCTCAACACGACCGCGTCGGCGAAGGATTTCACGCTGGCAGCTTAAAAAACCAGGAGCCAATCCATGCCTGATATGTCCAGCTTGCTCGCCTACGGCCTGATTTCACTCGGCATGGTACTGACACCGGGGCCGAACATGATCTACCTCATTTCCCGCTCCATCTGCCAGGGGCGCACGGCCGGGTTGATTTCCCTGGGCGGGGTGGCGCTGGGGTTTGTGGTGTATATGGTGTGCGCGGCGCTGGGTATCACGGCGTTGGTGATGGCGGTGCCGTTTGCCTACGACGCGCTGCGGCTCGGCGGGGCGCTGTATCTGATGTACCTGGCCTGGCAGGCGGTCAAGCCGGGTGGGCGTTCGCCATTCCAGGTGCGCGACTTGCCCAAGGACAGCCCGCGCAAGTTGGTTACCATGGGGCTGGTCACCAACCTGCTCAATCCCAAAGTGGCGGTGATGTATTTGTCGTTGCTGCCCCAGTTCATCGACCCGAACGGTCATGGCAGTGTGCTGGTGCAATCCCTGGCGCTGGGCTCCCTGCAGATTCTTATCAGCGTGAGCGTCAACGCGGTGATTGCCTGCATGGCGGGTTCCATCGCGGTGTTCTTCGTCACCCGGCCTGGTTGGCAGGTGCTGCAGCGCTGGCTGATGGGGTCGGTATTGATGGGCTTGGCGGTGCGGATGGCGGTGGAAGGGCGCAAGTAAGTCCACGTCACAGGATGGCTTTCAGGTAATCCTTGAGTGCGTGGAGCGGGGCGTCGAGTATTTCCAGGGTCGGTGCTTCGCGCACGTTCGTTGCGAGCCGCTGCAACTCGCGACCCATGACGGTATCGGCGCCACCCAGGGTGTCGAGTGCCAGAGACAGGCATTCATCGAGCTTCACTTGGATCTCGGCCAGGTTTCCCTGGCGCACCAACAACCCAAACACCTCGCGATCATAGCCCTCCATCACGGGATCATCGCGCAGCAACGGGCTGCCGTCGTCAGTCTCATGCACCAGCTTCAACGCAAACAACGCAACCGCTTCAAGCGTCAACTCCATGGTCCCGCTCCCTCCACTGCCACGCCTGGCACTTTTTTGCAGGCGAAAAAAAAGACCTTGAATTTCAAGGTCTTTCTTTAAGATGGTGCCCCGAGGGAGAATCGAACTGTCTCCAAAAATGGCTTAAACCCCTGTAAACCTCGATATACGGGGCTTGTGCGAGATTTTACTTCCAAAAATTACTTCCAAAAAGCTCCTCGCCACGTTACCTTTCGTGCAGAAGGAAGGCAATGTGCCTTCAGGACAAAAATTGCACAGGAAGGGTTTTGATGGCGGTCGATAACCTCAAAAACATCGACGGGACATGGTACGTCCGGGTGGCGATCCCGAAGGATGTACGGTCTCATTTTGGGAATCGAACTGAGTTCATCAAGAGCCTCAAAACGGGTCGTAAAAGCGAAGCTATGGTGCTTCGCACGAAGGATCTGCATGAGTTCAAGAACCTCATCGCGAAAGCACGCAAGAAGATCATTGCTGAGCAAGAGCTGGGCGTGATTGCAGCGCAGCCGGTGAGCGTGGATTTTGATGTGCTGATGGAGAGTCTGGAGGAGATCAAGCAGGGCTTGGCAGAGCAGAAGGACGCTCGTAGGAAAGCGTTTGAGGATTCTGACTATGAGGATGTGCGGGCTGTGCGAGAGATCACCAGCCACCGCAATCTGCTGACTCAGCGTGCCGAAGAGAAGGAAGCCATTGGCGAAGAGCTTGATCCGGCGATGGCGTCTCTCCTGTCCGACCTGAACGACTTTGAGGCTCAACCCACCAAGTCATTCAAGAAATCAGAGGAACTGCTCGAACGGCTTGAAACGACGATGAAGCTTGGATCGTTCAAAGGGTACGCCGAGGATGACGATGAGAAGCGCCAGGTTGCTACCCTCATTGCTGAGCCTACCAAAGCCGTGAAAAAGCATCCGCTGAACGAGAAGAATTTCGTTGAGTTTCATAAATATGAAATGAAACGAAAGGTAACGCTTCGCTCAATTGATCGGCACGTAAATCGCTTGAATATGCTGAAAGATTTTCTCAATAAGCAGAAATTCGCAATGGATTATGAATCCACTCGCGTATTCCTTGAATCTCTGGATTGCGGTGATAAGACAAAGCTACAGTATCTCTGCTCCTTTAATGCATTTTACAAATACATGTTCAACGACGTAGCTTTTCGTCAAGAATACCCAGTTAACCCATTCATGAACCATGCGGTGAACAAGATACGGCGTGGCGCAAGGAAGGAAGAGGTACGCAAGGCGTTCACTAAGGATCAAGTGAAAAGCCTGTATAGCAACGCTTTGAGCCAAGGGAAGCAGCGATTAGCTGATCTGATTCGTCTCGGTGCCTACACGGGCGCTCGTATTGAGGAAATCTGCCAGATCAAGCTTGAGGATTTGAATGATGTGGATGGGGTGTATTGCATCGATATCAAACAGTCCAAAACCAACGCTGGTGAGCGTCTTGTGCCTATCCATTCTGAGCTACTGCCGCTGGTGGAACGTCTCAAGAAGGAATCCAAGGACGGCTACCTGCTGAAAACCAATCGCGGCGGTAAGTACGGCACAAAATCCAAGGAAATGAGCAGTGAGTTCTCTGCCTTTAAGATTGCTCTGGGGTACTCAAAAGAGCTGGTTTTTCACTCGTTCCGCCACACGATGGTGACTGAGCTGGAACGGGCGGATATCAAGAACATCCTCGTCATGTCGATTGTAGGGCATGAGGTTGGTGGAAACCTCTCGATGACGTTCGACCGTTATTCAGACGGTCCTACACCTGTCGCAAAGAAAGAAGCGATTGAGAAGGTGCGATTTGGAATTTGAGAGGCTTTATCGAACTAAGATGAAATGGTAGGTTATTTATAATTTCCCTGCAGCATCGTAAAGCGTGTCATTTACCATCAAATTTGATGCTCAAATCTTATTGGCTTGTGATTTTGCAAAAAGCTTCTTGGATTGCTCTAAATTTCTCAATTCGAAGGTGTTCACAAAAAACTACAAATGCTTTTATCCAGCTTTTGGCTCTTTCGGTAGGGTCATTTGAAGATTTATTAATAGTGCGGCTGTAGTAGCAACCAGAGCAACCCCTTCCCGCGAAGCGATTGTTCTTTACCTTTCTGCGTAGCAAGCGTTCTTGATTTCATAAAGAATTTCTCGCAATGAGAAAATTCTAGGATTTCACACGCCGAGAATGTCTATTCCCACTCGCTGCTTTCCTGTTTCCAATTTCTTAGCCCCCTAAATTCTGCTTCCATTCTGGACTGGTAGCGGTAAGGATTCGCCAGAGCCTAAACTTTTTTCGAAGTAGGCTTTAACTCTAGCGCGTGCGCATACGCGTGCGTATAGAAAATACCCCCTTGAATTTAAAGGGCTGTAGGGGTATCGAACATTAAAAAAACCATGTTCAAAGATTTAAAATGTCTATTTATGAACATTAAAAAAACCGTGTTCAAAGCCCTATTTTTACTCATAGTTGAGGTTTTGGTTTTTTTTGAACATTAAAAAAAACCATGTTCAAACCACGTTATTGAGTTTTGGTTGGCGTACAGAGAATTTATCCGTTTGCATGGGTGGATTATTATTTTTGTATTTATTTTTGCTTAATCCTCAAATTTGAGGTTTTAATATGTTATATTTTTTAGATAAGATTAAAAAAGGTAAGTTATGAGAGATTCGAACAATAGCTATATTAAAATAAAAACTGACTTCAGCACGCAAAGCAAGTTAGCAAAACTAGTAAAGGAAAACATCAATGCCTATGCTTTATTGATGTATTTATGCATGGTTTCAGAAGCCACTAAGCGTGACGATATAAAAATAATCCAGTTCATCGCATACGTGACGATTACTGATTTGGCTGATTATATTGGAAAGTCAGAAGAGACCGTGAGAAGGGCTTTGAACGTTTTGAAGGGTATGGATTTGATTTATTGCGATTTAGTGCAGAAGGCAAGTGAAAGCGGTCCCGCTGTTTATGTGGTTGAAGCCAAGATTAACAGAATACAATAAAAAAGACTGCGCTAACAGTCTTATAGAATAACCCAAACGGAATAAATTATGAGAAACCCTTTTACTAGTCTACCAAAAAAGAAGCCAGAAACAAGATACTATGTAAAAACATATCGACAAGCTACGCCTATCATCGCTGCTGTCAATATTTACAGCGGCTTGGCATCAGCCATATTGACCTATGCAATTGATGAAATGAACGTGAAAAATGAATGTGAAGCTAATTTGCAGGATCTGGACACAGCCCTAGGAATCAAGAATGCGGCGACTCGCACAAAAGCGTTGAACGTACTTAGGATGATGAACCTGATTGAAACATCTACGTGCAACCGCACCGGGATTACAAAATTCAGAATCAATTCGAAGGCGTATTCGACGGAATCTGAGGTAGCCGCCCTTAAATCTTCGACATTTCATGAGGATCTTAATTTCGCTGCTCTGGATGAAAATGGTTTTATCAAGGAAGAGGCTATTAAGAATTTCAAGGCGCGTAAGCCCGCATTGAAGAAGGTTAAGGAAGATAAAGATGGAATCCCTTTTTGATAACTTTGAGCACGGTTTTATTAATGCTCAGTCGTGTTCAAGAATTATTATAATAATAATCAAAATTTATCAACGTTAAATCTGGATTTGAATTAGCGGTATGGTATCATTTAGGTATAACAATATAAAATTAAATGAATACCTCAGAAATCAAGCTTAACAATTATCTAGAAATTATTTCTAGAATCTACAAATTACCTACCTATTCCCCAGCTCTGCTTAGAGAATTGCTTAAGTATGTCGATGCTGATGGGATTATTACGCTTTCAAAATGGCGTAAGCAGAATATCGCCAAAGAGGTCGGTATCAATGTTTACACGATTAATAATGCTTTGCAGGTCTACAAGCGCACAGGCATTGTGAATTGGGAGGCGGTGAGCGTTTTTACCTTGAATAGCAATATTTTCGGTAAAGAATTTCACGGAGCCTACGATGGCGAGTTCAAAAAGCTCAACCTCAGATTGGTGATTGAGTTTCCAGATAGCGTTTTAGGTGTTCAGTCCAAGGTTACTGGAGGTGCGATATGAATTATGCCTCCGTACAGGACCGCCAAAAATTCCTTGTGAGCCAGCTCTCAGCCTTTGATGCTGACCACTACATCATCATCGTGAAGCCCAACGCTGGGCTACGCAGAAAGGGCAAGACAGACCTCACAATCAACCATATTCCTCGGAAATCTGGCTTCAAGTCCACTGGGTACGCCGTTGAGGACTTCATGCAGCCAAGGCTCTGGAATTGCCTCAGCAAGTACAATTCTGACGGCTACACCATCACCGTGAAATGCAAGTCTACTAAGTACCATTACGTTGCCCTTTATGACGTGAGCCACAGTGAGCTGACAAGACTGGTGGAGGTGGAAGGCGCATCCCCTTGCTTCGTGAGCTTCCTGAGCGAGAACGACCGCCTAGAGAGGTTCTATTCAGTGGTCCTGCGCTTCCGTGTGACAGAGCACCAGAAGGACACGATATACGCGAAAAAGGTAGCCAGCAGCTTCCAAGTGAAATTCGGCTTGAAGAAGATCGATGACCTCGAAGCCTGCATCCCTCTCGCCGGATTTTGGGACAAGAAGTCAGGAACGTTGGTGAAGCCCAATCGTGCGAAAAACCGCGATTGCGAAGCTTGTACAGGGCGTCTGGCGACGTTTGTGAAGGGTGGGCTGGCAGATCTGCACGATGAGCCAGAAGCGCCTGTAATCGACCGTTCTGGCAATGATGACTTCTATTTCGAGTCATGCCTAAAAATGATGGTTTATAACGCCAATAAAGCTGGTGACGTGATAGACGAAGCTGACATTGAAAGGCGATTGATAAATAAATTGGTCAAAGAGCATTATCATATCGACCAAATCAAAGGCTTTTTCGTGCAACGCGAAATGCCTAAAGAAGAGGTTTGCGATTTCTGAAGGAATCGCTTGCAGGCGGTTACGGATCGATCAATAATTTTCTCAGTCCCGCACAAAGGAATTGAGCAAATGAATCTTCCTGAAAATGTTTTTGAAAATCCCTATAAGGCTGGTCAGTATCTCCAATTCACTATGAATGTCGCTGAGATTGTTCCGGCTTTGATTTCGACCCTCTCAACCTACCAAGCCTTCACCATTTCCGAAGACCTGTCCTACGTCCAGTCAATTCTTGCGCAGCAAAGCGTGCTTTTCGATGAGAAGCAATTGACTGAGCTGTTCTCCATCCATGACGTACTTGCTTGCCTTTTCGGTCAATATGGTGATCTGGATTTGGAAGAGACGTGGAACGACTACGTGCGAGATTTCACTAATCAAATCACAAGAGCTGATTTGAAATCGGCTGGCTTTGTCATTTTCAAGGCGTATTGCTTACGCGCCCATAAGGTTGAGTCTGTCTCTGCGCAGTGGGGCGATGCAGAAATAATCTAAAATATTTTCGCTTAAGACTTGAATGTCAGAATAAAATGGTAGAATAGTTGAGTAGGTAGATAAAAAGTATTATTTGGTTGTGAGATTTCGAGTCTGCCTACATTTTTCATTTTTAAATTATTTGTTATTAAAAACTTCTCCGAGTTTTTTGACCGCCCACGTAGGCGGTTTTTTTGTGGTTTATTTTTCTTTAATAGTCAATTGGTGTTAAACGATTTGGTATAATTTGCTTACTAACCAAATAATATAAATTATGAAAACTACAAGTAGCCCCTTTTCTCGCGTATCATTCGCTCCATCCAGAAACAAAACTACGTTTTATAAAGAGTTGAAATTTAACGAATGGGAATTTTTTGCTCATTCGTTTCGAGTCCATGAGTGGGAACCTGTTGCTCGTAAAATGGATGAGGATGAGTTGAAAGCATTCATGGATACATTCGACGATGTATTGTTCAATACTGACCTGGATAATCTTAAATATATTTGCACATTAAAATGTCATGGTGCAGGGGCTAAGGATCAAGACTACTATTTTATAAAATCTCCATCTGGGGAATTTCATAGCTCATATATTGTTTCACCTGATGAGGAGACTCAGCAGTTGAGGGTCTATAGATATTACGGTTTGAGCTTCGCAGATGATCTCTTTGATATTTCTGTCAGGGGGGTAGTCTTCAACGTATTTTATGCTTATGAGTATTGGCACGATAATTTCAGACTTGGGGTTTCTTTTCCGACCTTCAAAAAATACATCAGACAAGGAGGAAGTCTGACAGAGCTGATTCCCGATCAGCATGACTGAGCTGATTCCTCATATTTACATTTAGAAAGCCCGCGCACTTAAGCGGGTTTTTTACGTCTCGATCTTGTCAGGTGCGGGGAATCGATCAATCATTGGGCATCGATGAGCTGGAGAACCATCATGCATTGGACCTTCAAGGACCGTTACCAGCCCCACCTAACGCTGAACATTGACTACGATATGCCAGCAACGTTGAAGAGGCTTGGCGATACCTTCGAAGAATTCCGAACGTATGAAATGCTTGAGGATTCTGAGAAAGACAAATCTCCAATGGAGTCGTTCGAGAACTTCCCTATCCTAGCAATACACACTGCGCTCAGTAGCGTGTACACCGCATACAACGAGAAGCATGAATTTGACTATGAGGCTTATGAAAAAAGGGTTCGTAAGCACCTAATTGACGTGCATCCAGCCTTCGCAGCCAAAGCGTTTGCTGACTGCATTTGTAAGCTGCGCTATCAACAAAGCCTTCTGGTGCAGTGCGAATCAGAGCAAAATGTAGATATGATTTTTGAGGAAAGAGAATAAGCGCTATATCGCAGTTTGGTTGTTGCAATTTGGTATAATATGAGCATACGAATAATATGCTCAAAAATGAAAACAATAAAAATATTAACGACAGCATTTCTTTTGGGTTCGACCGCTCAAGCTTTAGCTTTCGACTCAAATTCAGCCATTGACTATGAACCACTAGCTCTTTCATTGTCGTGCCAATCGGGATTCACTACAGACCCTTCGGGCTACAAATTTGGTGGTGTCGATAGAGGGTACGGATATTACCCAGCCTATTACGATAGAAACCAAGGCTTGGGCACCCGAATCCATTACGTCAAGAGTAAATTCACTGGTCAGTATTTAGTACACGACCCCCTTGAAGGCGCGTGGGAAAACGATCTCACAGCTTTCTTCGAGGAATTTGGTTTCGATGAAGGTGTAGAGGTTAGGGGGATGATAACGCCGACCCTCGCAGCGTGTTATCCAATCAAAGACGATCCAATCGTCTCGCCTCCTGCACAAGAAGACCCGATTTTTTCATTTGATAATATGGTGATGACTGCGTGTCCCTACGGGAAAACTGTAGGTGGTGTGCTAGGCGGATCGACATACAGAACCGGCACAATCCCGTTCTACAGCACAGTCAATTACAGCTCAGGCGAGAGCAAGTACTACCTAAAAAGCTTCAATGGCTTGTACTCAGAAATCGCGATGACGGACAACGGAGACGGGAGCTTTAGCTTCCCTCAGTACACCGCTGCTGACGTTGATAGCTACGGCAAATGGAATGAAGACAGTGTGCAAGCCTGTGCAACCCCACCAACGGCTCCTGTCGAGCCTACACCTGAGCCAACGTATCCGACGGTTCCAGGCGATAAGAATTACTCGCCAATTTCAAGCATCGACTACCGCGAGTTTTGCCCTGCAGGGTTTACCGTTGGTGGTGCATCTGGTGCAAGCACAATGCGAGTCGGGACTATCACCGTCTACCACAGCTATGAAGCTGCAAATCAGACCAGCTCATGGAGCATGAGACAGAACGCTACTGGGTCATATGACACGTTCTACACTGCTCAATCAGCGGTTGGAATCATTCCTTACCCAACTGCGACTCAGGCGCTGGTCGATAAATACGGCTACATGCTTCCCGGCAGTGAGGCTGCTTGCCTTCCAGTCGTGACAGCTCCGGCGGTGCCAACGTACAGCTTCGATTTACCGTACAACGAGTATTGCAAAGCCGGGGAAACCGTTGGGGGAGCCACTGGTGGAAGCAACGTGCGCACAGGCAAGGTGCCGGTCTACTACCTCTTCGACCCAAAAACCTTCACGTCCAAGAACTACTTCTTTGACGGGGTGAATTACACGCCGATCACCATGACAGAGCAAGATGGCTTCTCTATGTTCCCGCAGATCACAGAGGAAATGGTGAAGAAGTATGGTGCGCTCGACACGAACAGCATTGCTGCTTGCCAGACTGTGTCGGTGGAGCTGCCTGAACCGACTCCACCGCAGGAAGGATGGATTGAATTCGGGTATGAAAACTGCGCTGCTGGCTCAACCGTAGGTGGGGTAGAAGGTGGTTCGACTCAACGCATAGGCACCGTTTCTGTCTGGTACGGGTTCGACTCGTATGGGACGCAGCAATACTATTTCCACTCTGCGAAGACAGGGGATTTGGTCCCTTTCGACTTCTCTGATTTTGAGTCATACGTCGAACCAGATTGGGATATTGGGAAAGGGAACATCGACCAGTACGGCACATGGGAGTCTGATAGCGTTCAAGCCTGTACGCCTGTCCGTACCTCAGTCGATGCGGTGGAAACGAAGACAGAGAACTGCACGGCTCCGCTCACAGGGACCATCACGCTACAGCGTTCATACAAGCTGTGGTCAGACGGCGTGAAGGATCAGTATGGTGACTGGTCAGTGACGAACAATGCGTGCGTTGTGCCTCCTGTGGTTGTTGACCCTACGCCACCAGTGACAGTGCCTACCGATCCTGCTGAGCCTGCAGATGACTTCGTGACGATTCACGAATTCGAGCTTAGCCGTGAGGTATGTGAGGAAGGTCAGACTGGTGAGAAGACGTACAGATTCGACTGGACATACGACCTCTACGCTGACGGCAGAAAGGAAAACTATACAGCGAAAACCAAAACGGCTTTGACCAATACCTGCAAGACGTTGACTGATGATTTGATCGAGACCAAGCCGAGGGAAATCAGCGAGAGCTGCCCTAACGGTCAGGTTGGGACCATCATAATTCTTGGGCAAGACGTGACGTATTCGTTGAGCGGAACAAAATTCGTAGAGATTTCACGTCAGAATAATTGCGTAGCTGAATTGTCTGATTTCGAATCCGAATTCAAAACCGAGAATTGTTCTGCTGGTCAATCTGGCTCCATCAAATCCGTTCGTTATGCAGCAACGAAAACTGATGGAACAAAGGTCTATCCGTATGGTGAGACGTACAGCGTAGTCGAAAATACCTGCTCATCGCCTTCTGAGGCAGATGTGTCGAACGAGATAGCTAACGGCGCTGCTCGCGGTATCCTTGCGAACCAGTCTGTGAAAGCGTCTGACAGTGCTCAGGTCAAGGTAATCACTGACTATGTGAACAATGCGGCGGCTGATTTTGGGGACTACAAGCTCAACATCTCTGTCGATTCCATCGCTGTCGATTCGCAAAAGCTGGGCGCATTGACGCACGCTTGGGTGAGCAAGACAGGCGGAAAAATCAACCTTGGCAGCTTACCTCGCAGCCCTGTGAGCTACATCGGCAAAGGTGGAATAACCAAGGATAATGCGAGCAAAACGGTCATTCGTGATGTGAGCTTTAGCCAATCCACCGGCAAATTAACTGTACATTACACACAATCCAAATCGATTCTGGATACCGGGTCTGTACAGCGCTTCGAGGTTCCTTTAATCGACGCAGGGCAGGCTGGTAGCGCCTTGAACTCCGTCAGAGCCTACTGATTCTGCTGCAAACAAAGAAAGCCCTCATGGGCTTTTTTTGCTTAATATCAAAATAGTGGCATTGCTGGAGTTACACTACAGGTATAAAACAAACCATAAGAATAATGAAAAGTAGAAAAATGGTGTTTGCGTTGCTATTTGCAATGCTTTATCTCGTCGTGCCGAAAACCTTTGCTGACGGCGGATCTTGGTGGGTCACTTGTACAAGAACCATCGCTTGCCCAGCAGGGCAGACAGGCTCCATAACCCAAGCGATTTCGGTCAATGGGAACAACGTTGGCTGTCATGCAAACAACTACTGGGGGAATGCGCGTGAGGTCTCCGATACGTGCAAAGCGGATGTGCCTGCAGTTGTGTTCAGCTACTACGGCTACAGCAATTCCACTCAGACCTGTCCAGCCACGCAGCCACAAGGCGTCATCAACACGCAGCAAAAGTATGAGGTTTGGTCAGATGGTTCGACAAGGAATCCGTCTGGTTGGTACGAAACGAGCCGCACATGCGTAGCTATCAAGAGTCGCACTGACACACAGAGCCGTTCCTATAGCTGTCCAGCAAGTCAGTCAGGCTCGATCACACAGACCAGAACCTATGATATGTGGACCGATGGCACGACCAAGAATTTTTCGGCTTGGACTGTATCAAACAATACCTGCAAAGCCGCTCCGCTGACCGCGAACCCTACACAGCGCCGTGAGCTGTGCGCAGAAGGGTACAAAGGGGTCATCACCTATCACTGGGTTGTCTACTACACGAACGACTCATACAGCGCCTATGACGGCGATGGGAAGCTCATCAGCTACGTGCTTTCTACTCCGCATCAGCAAGAGATGGTTCTCTCCAACACCTGTTGGCTTCTGCCTTCGCAAGAGCTAGCCACGGTGCCCGGTCATGAATCCATGACGTGCGACAAATACTATAATGTCGTGAAGGGCACGTACCTAGGCGACGTAGTGAAATACGGGAATTACGTTTCGTCCTACGATTCTGTGAAGATGAAGACGAATACCGCTTTCATCGTTGATTCCGTCGATGTATCGCAATGCGCAGCGGATCCTGAAAAAGCCTACTCTACGGAGTCCATCTACTCGGCTTGTGCTGCTGGTCAATCAGGGCAAATTACGAAGACTAGGACTGTAGCCACTGCACCCAATGGCAGCAAAACCTACCCGTTTGGGACGGACTACACAGTGACTTCCAATACATGCGCAGGGGTAAGCGCTGATTCCGCGCCTGCTGAAATTGCGGTCACGACAAAGACAAGCCTGATCGAGAACCTATCCCTTACATCGTCCATGCTTTCGGATTCGGGCTATTCAGCGAAAATCGTGGACATGCTCAACGCACAGACCATCAAGCCGGGTGAAACGCACAGGCTCAATCTTGTCGTTAATGACCTGAGCAACGGAAGCTACAACGCCACGAATGTCACAAATGTCGTTAAGGCTTTCAAGGCAGCGGTGGGCAGTGGTGCTGAATTCAAAATATTACTGCCGCGAAGCATAGAGAAATACGTGGGTAATGGCGGAATTCAGAAAGGGAAGGGCTATAGCTTGACTGGATCTGAATTGAGCGGGAATCAGTTGGTGGTGAGGTATATTGAAACATCCAAAACGAAAAACCTCGAAATGCCAGTTGAAAAGACTGTGAAAATACAGCTATTCAACGGCGATTTGTCTGGGGTCACTTTCAATCAAGAATGAGGTTAGTAGATAATCAGATCGGCTGGGTATCCCAGCTTTTCTTTTTCTGGTGCTACGTTAGGAATATCATAGTCCTCTATCAATCCACCTTCGAGGATCAGCTCTTTAAGGACCAATAATTCTTGTAGGTTTTCTTGCTCGATTTGTTCATGTGATTTAGTCATTTTATTTTTCTCTTGTAGGTTGATTTCTTGTAGGGTTTTTTCGGTGCTTCGTTTTCTAGCTCAGGCTTAGATTCGGAGCTGATGCGGGCAATGACCATCTCCTTGATGGTTGGATTCAGGGGAAGCTCAGGGTTTGCTTTGTACTTCGCTGTGAGATTCGTCACCACCTCGTAGATAATGGGATTAGCCGTGCGGTCTGCATCATGCGCAGCCTTCATCACATCTGCCGGTTTGAGGTTGTTGCGTGTCCAGCTCACGTCATAAGCCGTATGGTTGTCCATGAACCCTTTGTCCAGCTCTTCGCGGGTATGAGGGTCTATCGTCACGTCCAGATGCTTGATGACTGATTGGGCTGACAGGTTGGCTACCAACTCTTCGTATGCTCGATGCTTGTCGTCCTTACCGTAGTCACGAAGTGAGATCCGATTCTTGCGGGACTCATGCCCATAGGAGTGGGAGACCTCATGGAGCAGGGTGTTCAGTTCGTGAAGACGGCTCTTGAACAGGTTGGACGGGTTCATGACTATCACGTCTGCTGCCGGACGGTAGTGGTTCGACCCCACGACACGCACAAGCCTAGTAGGCATCGTTTCCAAAACGGCTTGGTAGACCGTCTCTAGCTCTTCCGGTGTGGCTTTCGGCGTTTGATTGTTGAGGCGCGCCTTGAATTTCTCAGGAAGCTCGCCGGTGAACTGCGCGATGTTGAAGACAGCGGTCAGCTTTGCGGCTGGAATGTAGATCGCCTTTGCCTTGGCTTCACCGTCATTCTCCTGACCCGCCTCCTGCTGGTCCTTCGCATACCCAACCGGCACACCGAAGCGTTTAATGATGCAGTGAGATTTCTCGCCTTTGTTGCTCAAGCCCTCAGCGAAACCTTGTTTTGCGGTGAGGTAGAAGGACGTGCCGTAGTCCTTCTCGAACGCGGAATCTTGTAGGAGCAATGAGTTTTCGAGGTTGTACATCGTGCCTGATGCGAGGTTCTTGTAAGGCATTGAGAAGACTGGGTGGTTCCAGATATTCTTGTATTCTCCATCGTCTATTTTTGCGAATATCTTTTCGACTCGATCCGCAAGGAAATCTGAAACCTTTTGGTTGGAATCTCCTGCATATTCTTTCTTTTGTTTTGCTGTGAGTGCTGCCATATTTCACTTTTTTGTTTTATGTGAATATTATAGCATTTGCTGGTTTGTGCTTTTTATCGCTTTTGCTGTTTTGTGTGGAAGAGAATATAGAGTTATTGGATAGCCCATTTCACTCCCGCAAAGCGGGGGAGTGAGCTTCTATTATCTGATGTGGATTACTTTAAAGCCTCTGCACCATCCTTTATGGTCTGCTTTACTTCATTTATTTTCGCTAAAGCTTTTTCTTTCAAGGTCTTTCCAGCGGTCACTTCGCCCTGTGAATAAAGCATATTTCTGATGTTTTGACTTACGCGCTTCGTTGCTGAGAAGTGGATTTTGCTGAAAATTAATGTGAGTAAGAAAAAGAAAATGATTGTGCAGAAATACACTACATGGATTATCTCAGTTGAGCCGGTCGAAGTGGCTGTCATTCGGATGTTGACGTAAAGCAATACGCCCTGAAAAATCGTCTGCAAAGTCATGATGATGATTGGCATAGGCATCAAAGCTTTCAGGAAAGGGTTTCTCCTGAAATAAATACCTAAAATGAAAAACCATGCAAGCCAAGCGATTGGTGCCGCAACCGCGCCAAAGAAAAGTAAGGCGTAAATCTTTGGAATGCTTTTGGTTTGTTCTATCCAGCTTGTAAATTTGGCTATATTTTTAGCCCGTGTTTCGTCGTAATAGATTTGCTCGTTCATTTGAAAATGTATTTGTTTTTCTAATTATACCATTTTGGAGGTAAGCAAAAGGGCTTTAACAGCCCTTCGATTTATGCGCTTTTGCTTGATTCCACCTCTACGTCTTTTTCGTAGTCCGGTGCTTTTGAGTGGTTTCCGTAGATCCACATTCTTGTAATGTCGGTGATGTGGTATGCGCCGAATTTCAGTACTGCCGCTACGGTGAACGACACGAAAACAAGGTACAGACAGAGCATCAGAATCGTGTCTACTGCGTTTGCGATGGTGCTCGCATTAGCTGATGCGATGTAGGTGTTCGAGTACGCTGAAAACGGAATCGCTTGGAACATGAATAGGGTGTTGATGAACGCCACGCCGAGGAACGTCACTGCTCCGAACATGCTCCAGCTCGCGACGTACACGACGATGGATTCGATTGGCTTCCACGTATCAGTTTCAGGGTCGATAGCGTTCTTGCTTTTCCCCATCGACAGGATGAAGTGGGGAATGCTCGCGATGCCTGTGGCAGTGACTTTCGTCCACATGCCGAGGAAGAAAGATATGACAATCATCGCGAAAGCTATCGGGATGGAGAATTTCAGATACATCCCCATGACCCATAGATAAGTTGCAGCCGTGTTGGCAAACCCTGCAACGTCCTCGTTCGCATACACCGCTGCAATCAGGTACGAAGCTTCTGGTCCAAAGCCTGTCCCGTACTCGGAGAAAATGTCTGAGGCTTCTGCATTAGCCGTTGCTGCTGTAGCGAACACCACCATTGCGTCTGACCCGCCGAACATCTTCGCGGAAGCTTTCATAGACGCCTGAGCCATCTCCACACCAGCCTTGGTCTTAGCCTTGTCAGCGGGGTTGGTGTACATGATGGATAGCGCCTTTGTGCCGATTCGGATCTCTGCGGAAGCTGCTATCAAGCGATTCCCCAGCATGTCCAATTCCTTGAACACCGAGGCGCACATCCTGTCGGATGGGGATTTTTGGCTTGGGTAGCTGATGCACTCGATGGTTCTGAAAATCCCGAAAGGACCGTCATTGCCAATGGCAAAGTACCTGTCGAGCAAGCCGAAGAAATCCAGATTCATTGAAGCTTCTGCTTGGAATGCATCCATGATAGCGGCGCTGCTCCAGCGTCTTTCCTGAGCCGTGACGTTCTTCGTGTACGGCACTGTGAACGCTGGCTTGCCTTGAATCACAGGTTGTTCAAGCACGTTGGATTGGTAGCTGTCGATCTTGGTCGAATTCGCTAAAAGCTTGCCCGGCTTGTCGAAATTCGATGAAGCGTATTGGCTTTGTATGAACCATCCGAGAAGCGTCATGTACGAGGGGTTGGTGACGTAGCGATTACCCAGCAAGCGAGCGTAATTATTGATCTGCGCGCTGCACATGTAAGGGCTTGAATCGCTCGCACACATCTTCTCAGCGCAAGCTCTCTGAGTGGCTTCTAGATCTCTCATATTGGTGTTGGTCTGGCAGAGCTGAACCCAGCGATCCTTGGCGTCTACTAGGCTCTGTTCAGTGACCCCCGGCGCTCTAGTGATGCGTTGGATGAACGTCTCCGCCATACAGCTTGCAGAGGCATAGACGTAGGCTTGCATCCCAGTCGCGTCAGTACGTCCAAGGTCGTAGCTTTTGATGGCTTCACAGGACATGGATTTGTCGAATTCATCACCAACCATTCCGCTCGGTAGGTCCATGTGGTTGCTGAGCTTGGAAGCGATGTTGGCAGCATCTGTCATCGCCACTGTGTAGGCATCAGTAAGGGCTTCAACCTCAAGCTGGTACAAGTCAGGCAGTCCGTTCGAGGATGCCGCTAATATCGTCCCTTCATCGATCTCATGGTCGATGTTGAGTATGCAGCTACCGACCTGAGCGAACGCCGTAACGTGTCCTTCGTAGCGGTTGAAGGTGAGGTTCTGTTGAGATTTCCCCGGCTGTTGGTTTACGCACATCTGGAAGTCGATGAGGTTTAAAAACTCCCTTGTGCGCTGATTCTTGGGTACAGGAATCGACACGAAGGGTTGTTCAACTGACTGTGTAGACAAGAGAGCTTGGAGGTTGAAATTCCCTGCCTGTAAGACCCATGCGATGGCTGAGTAGGTAGCGACCATGAGCATGTTTGTGTCTTCCCGCTCCGCCTCTGGATCAGATTTGTAGATTGGGAATAGCGAAAGGACCACGAATGCGATAACCATGCAGTGTCCAAGAATTTCAGCCTTTGTATACCCCTTTTTACCATTATCCGGTTGACCTATAGAGATCATCGCTTCGAAAAATGCCAACAGTGGAATTCGGATAGCTAAGCCTGCGAAAATCGCAGTGAAGAAAACCACTATTAGATAAATCGGACCCATATACAAACGGTACGTGTCTGAGTTGAAAAGATTCGATGCGCCAAGGCATTTGTATTCGCCGTTAAAGAACAGATGAGTGTCAAATGGTCCGTCATGGATGATTTTTGTCATGTGACAGCCAAGCACGGATTCAAGCAGAGGAAAAACCAAGGCTTGTTTACGCTCGTAGTCGTTGTAATTCGCTTCGTGGTTTTTGCTTGCGGTGTTGTATCCATTCATTGAGGTGGCTCCCCAGTCTTTGCCAACCTCAAAATCGGCAGAGAAGGCTGGTGAAACCACGCTCATTGAAAGCAACAGAAAGAGGGAATAAAGGAAACGCTTCATAAGTGATGTTATGTTTTTATTCCCTTATTATACCATTTGCCCCTTGCGTTTATCTGCGGTTAGGGCGGTATTTCCTCCCGAGTTTGCTTAGTAGTCTGTACACGCCTATTGCAGTTTTTCTATCAGCGATTGCATTCACTACAGTGTACATACCAACTGTGGCGACCCCACACATCAATTCAATCCTGTGAAGCAATAAATCCGCATATTGCAAGTGAGGCATTTTGAGGTCCATCACAGCCACAGATTGAGCGAGCATCTTGATTGCGTATTTCGTGCAAGAGATATGGACGATGAAGAAAATTGCACCTGACACGACTATTTCAATCATTTTCTGAGTGATGACATTCGCGCTTTGTTCTAATGCTGCGCCTAATCCATTGGTTGCGTATTTCATGATTGATTGGTCAAGAGCTGCGGCAATCTCCCAATTCGACACGTAAAAGAAAACGATCAAAGGTCCAAAGACAATCGTGCTAAAGAATATTCCAAGCATTGTTGAGCCTATTCTCATGAGGTTATCTCTATCGTTCAGCTTGAAGAAAGCCAGAATCGCGAAAGGCATTGTCACTATCAAAAGCAATAGGTAGAAAATATTAAGCACGTAAAGCAAGAAGAAAGGTCCGGTCATGATGGATATGACAAGGAATTTGAACATCGTTGCGAGCATGTATCCTTTCAATGCCCATGCGAAGAAGAACGACGCTAAACCGCCAGTGATGGCTCCTACGATCTGCATGAAATTCGGCGTCTTGCTCAATTTCTTCTGGTTCTTCTTGATCTTGTCTTTCGACACACCAGCATTTTCTTCGGCTTTAGCTTGATCGCTCATGACCCTTTCTTTCTTCTTGTCGCCATACGCAGTGGCTGCGTAGCCAATCAGCTTTGTAGTCGCGGCGAGGTACATGATTTGAGTCATGGTTTCGGA
Organism: Pseudomonas sp. MF6767; assembly: GCF_016405475.1. Lineage (NCBI taxonomy): Bacteria > Pseudomonadati > Pseudomonadota > Gammaproteobacteria > Pseudomonadales > Pseudomonadaceae > Pseudomonas > Pseudomonas sp. MF6767. The sequence goes on from NZ_JAEKCY010000016.1 coordinate 123,368, forward strand.
GATCTGCTGACCGTACTTCTGCATGCAGGTCACAGGATACTTTGTGGTGTTCACGCAAGCGTCCAGCTCGACCTTTGGATTCTCCAGCCCAACGCCAATGGCTTCGTAGAAGTCAGCTTGCTGGGCTGATGCTGTAGCGTTCGTGCTGTACGCTTTCTGCATGATTGCGGCGCTGTCAGACAGGCTAGGGGCACCATCGGAATTCGGTATGAGGTTCAGCTCACGAACGACCTCGCCCATGTTCAAGCTGTTGTACGTGGTCCCGTCGCCATAGCCATGCTTCCTAGCCCAATCGTCGATGATGTACGTGCCCACGGCTTGCGTTTGGATGGTGGTCATCGGTGAGGATGAGCCGAACTGGTTCTGCGAAGTCGCTGAGAAATTCGCTTCATCTGACATAGCGGGCATCGTCCAAACAAGATGGAGGAATCCTTTCTGGTAGGACTCAACCTGTCTTTTGAAAAGATCTTGATTGAACATTGAGTTATGAAACTGAGTGTTGATTTTCAGGCGTGTATTATAGTATTCGTCAATTAACGCATTGGTTTTGTCATGGATTTGCGTTGCATACTGCTCACTCTGTCCTAACCCCATCAATTTCCAGTTATTGTCCACGCACGAAGGATTTCCGCTGCCATTCGGTGAATCTGGCTTAGTGTGTGTGTCAATGAAATTCTGTGCAGCCATTCTATCGCCAAGCGATTTCGAGCAAGCGTAATTGACAATCAAATCAGCAATCTCATCCGATTTGACCATCCACTGTAAGAAATTCTTCCTCATGATGTTGGCTTGTGCGTCTTTGAAAAAGAGCGATGCTGCGGATTCCTTTATCTCTTGGAAGCCAGCCGGATTGCCGTAGAAGGAGGTGGTTCGAATGTCGCTCATGAGCTTCGTGGTTTGGCTTTCGAGAGCGTCTATATCGTCGAAGTCTCTATAGCTCTTGTTGTAATTCACAGCTTTGAGGTACGAAAGCGTGTCGCCAATGTCAGTTGGGTTTTTCGCGAAGGTCACGGCATCAGTAGCCCACATTCTCTGGTTAGGATCTTCTGAAAAACGCTTTTCGAATGAGATTCCGTCTTGGTTGTTCGGCTGCCACACGTCAGCGGTTAGGTCTCGGACCTTCCAGCTCGCGTCATGCACCTTGAGGTTGTCGATGGCGTTGTTGAAGGCTGAGGTGTTGGAGATCAGCAAGCTCGTAGAGATTAGCCCCGCAATGGTGGCTTCAGCTGAGTAGTACGTATGGCTGTTTTCTTTCTTCTCTCTATAGTCTTTGAGGGTGTCAGCCGCCTCTGTGTGTTCGAGGTTGCCGCTGATCTGGCGATTGAGAAACCTGCCTATGATCTGCGCTTCTGCCTCGGCACTGGCATTTGAAGCGGCAATCAAGCCATAAGCCCCGGCGCTGAGTACGTGATTCACACCAAACAAACCCGGCATCAACATGCCAAAGCCAGCCACTGACGTAGCTAAGGTGTATAGCCCCCACGTCTTGTAGCGCGCTGGCTTGCCGTCCTGATCCTGCAATTCTCCAGATAGACCCGCTTTGAAATATGCGATGAGCATTGCTACAAGGTGAAAGGTGCCGAGGAACAGTGCGATACCCCAAGCAAGCATCACGATAACGCTAACGGTGTACTGGTTCGAAGCGTTGATGTTCTTTTGCCCGTCTGACAATCCGTCTTCAATCGCAGCAGACCTATTCAGCACCCCAGTGTTGTTATTCACTTCACCAAAAGTGGCACTGCCAAGGAAGCTGTATTTGAGGTTCTGACCGATGTTTTGAGGGCAGACTACATATTCTGTGTCGATGGATTTCCCGTCTTGTGATACGCCGCAAGTCGCTGAGTCAGTATCAGCAAAGGCAGTGCCAGTGCAAAGCGCGGAAAGGAGAAGGAGAAAGGGAAGAAAGCGTTTCATCGTTGTTCGTTTGGTTTGTCATATTATACCATTTCATCTGTCCCTTTCTGCTAGGTTAGCGGCTTGTAGAAGCACGATCCCCAAATCCGTGATTTGGAGTGGACAGGATCTGCGTCTGGAAGGTGGTTTGCTCTGTCTCTGTAGTCACCTGCAGGCTGATGCGTAAGGTTGGTAGAGCAACCGCTAGAAGCTTACAATCGAGCTATTCCGGCACTATGAGCGACCTCCTGCGTATGTCACACCTCGATCCCATCGCGCTTTTCACGCTTGGCGACTTCAAGAACGACCTTGTGAAGCTACTCAATCGATTCCCAGTGATCTACCTGTGTGAGCAAAGCCCTGAAGGCGTGTACGTCGTTCAGTTGGATAAGGAGAAGAACCTTGTAGTTGACGACAGGCAGGCTCTGACCATTTCGCTGGGAGACTTCAAAGCGAGCGTGAAGCCAACGAAGGATGGTGGTTGCCTCGAGGTTCGCTTTCGCGCCCTAGAGATCGACGTGTACGGCACCAGTGGTTACGCAACGGTGAGCGTGCCTGATGGTCAGGGAATCGTCTTCAAAGAGTTTCAGAAGGTTCTGATGGTCTTTGGTGCCTCGGCTCCCATAGAAACAGGGATGACCACTGTCCTCAAAAACGCGATTGGTAAGGTAGCGAAATGGAGAAAAGGTGAACTGACCTTCAGGGCAAACTGACCAGATCGTCACAAGGTTTGGCTCTCACGCACGTTCAGCAAGCGCCAATCCTGATTATTTCTTCAAAACGTTTTTATTGAAGCGTACACCCTGATCGATTTTCTCAATCGAAATTTGCCTTCTTTCTGTGCATTTTCAGTCCGCTTACTCAAACCCCTCCGCAAAATCACAAAAAAACAGAATCGAAATTTGGACCATTTTCTTTAAATATTTTTAAGGATAGTGCTGTAAGGCAGGCAGCTTAAGGCTTCCAGCCTCACTGTGGCATCCTTCCAGTCGATGCAAATATCGAAAAATGTTTTTAAAGATTTTTGCCTTAAATAAAAATCCATTTTTTTCAGTTGACACCTTTAGTTTTCAGTGTATTGACATTGTTTTCAAAATCATTAAAGTTCGCTTCATCGAATCAATGGGATTCGCAAAACAGGAACATTAATGTGAGCGACAATCAAAAAACAATTGAGCAACTGCGTGCTGTACTAGGCAACCTGATTAACAAAGAAATTGAATATCTCGAATCGCTTAACCTTGTTGAAAGTGAAAGAGAAGAAGCTTTAGGTTTAACGCTCGAAATGATCAAGGCATTTGTTGACTATGGTTACCCGTATAAAAAGCAGAAGCGTTTGTTGCTTACCGATCAATGCGTGGGTGCAATGGTTTTTGGGATTGACTATAAATCCTCATTTCGCTATTTGGAACTGACACGCCGGTCTGAGGTTGTAGAGAAAATAAGTATTTATCCAGAAAATACTAAAATGTTCAGCGGATGGGCGAATCTCATTAGCGACAAAGCATTGGAACATTTCAAGCAATTCGTTTTTTGATTTGGTGTACCTTCTTGCACTAACTGAAATGATTCCATTTCTAAAGGCTGATTGAGTTCAGCAGTGCAAACCCAAGCAGTAACTCTGCTTCGCTTCCTCATTCAGAGGTAGCGCACAGGCTTTAAATATCATGGCAAATCTTTTCCGCAACGAAGTAGTTTTGAAAGGCTCTGAGGCTTCGATTGAATCGTTCATCAATAAGTATTTCAGCGTTGAGCAAGAACGTAAATTCATTGATTTTGAAAAATTTCTACCTCTCAACGGTAAGCAACCTGAACAGGTATGGCATTCAGACAGTGAAGCTTTTAATTTCGAAGTAATCCGCGCTTGTAGTGGGGTTTTGAAATTTCGATTTGATACAAAAACTTGTCCGCCAACGGCAGTCTTTTCAGAAATAACGAAACTCAAACCAGATTTTAAAGAATTGGTTATTACTGCTTGCTGTGAACAATTGTCTGAGATTTTCAAAATCGAAGCCAAGCAAAGCCTGTATATCACCACTCTACAGTGGGATGACCAAGGCAAATTGAGCCGAAAAGTAATCAAGAAAATTGCCGCTGATCTTTGGGGTTATTCGAAACGTCCAAATCTTGAAGAGCAAGGATTTGTTCATGTAGGTGGCGGGCAATACATAAAGGTTCATGCTGGTATTGGTCTTAATCAACTGTATCCACGTTTCAAAAAAGCTTAATCCGCAACACGTCGCTTCATCTATTTGCACTAACTGAAATTATTAATTTCTAAAGGCTGATTGATTTCAGCAGTGCAAACCCGAAAAGTTAAAGTCTTTTCCACACGTCAATTCCTGACGATGTGCGCCGCTCTGTGCGCGTGTGAGTATCAAATATATTGGTTCGAAAACAAAGCTTTTGGGTTTTATTGATTCTGTCGTAACAGAATGTGCTTCTAAAATCTCGAAGCCTTCTGATGAAATCGTTTTGTGCGACCTTTTCAGTGGCTCGGGAAAAGTTGCTAACCATTTCAAAGATCGCTTTAAAGTCGTAGCAAATGATCTGGAATATTACAGTTATGCAACGTTGAGTAATCTACTGATTAACGATTCATCGACTGCATACGAGTGTCAGCCAATTATCGATTATATGAATTATGCGATGGAAAATGAGGAGGGTTTTATTTTCCAAAATTATAGCGAGTCGGGTGGTCGCACGTATTTCACAAATGAAAATGCTTTGAAGATTGATGCAGGAATCACTTTGGTTTACGGCATGTATGGGCGTGGTGAACTGACTGACCAGCAGTTTTATTACTGTCTTTGTTCAGTGCTTGAAGGTGCGGATAGAGTATCGAACACAACAGGAATGTACTTGGCGTACCTCAAAAAATTTACCACAAGTGCTTTAAAGCCAATCGTCTTCAAGGGCTTTGATTTGACTGAACCCGTGGCGAGCAATGAAGTGTATCTAGGAGATGCTAACGCGCTTTTGAAGGAAGTGAGGGGAGACATTCTTTATCTCGATCCTCCGTACACTGCAACGCAGTACAGCAACGCTTATCACTTGTTGAACACGATGGCAAAGAATGAGAAACCCCAAGTTTACGGGATTACTGGTCGCCCTGAAGGCAGGAACGTCTCTCCGTGGTCCAGCAAGCCAAAGGTTGAAGGTGAATTCAGGCGTTTAGTGAAATCTGCCAATTTCGAATATCTGATTATGAGCTATTCGAACGAAAGCATCATGCCAGTTGAATTGATTGGTGATGTGATGAATTCGTATGGCAAATATGAAATGAAACAAATGCAGCACAAGAAATTCAAAAGTCGTACAGAAGCCTCAAATGAAGCCTATGTGACTGAATACCTTCATGTGCTGCACAAAGCGAGCTAATAACGCTTTTTAAATTAAAATTGAATAGGTGGGTTTGAAAATGGCTACAAGAAAAAGTGATGCAGTAGATTTTGATTTTCCAAGCGAGGAAGAATGTGAAGCGGAATTGAAATCGCATAATGCTTCGTTTCCGATTTTTGCGGGATTCAACAATAGAACCTCGGGGTGGATGACTCATCCAAAACGAAAGCCTATATATGAAATCATTCCTCGATTGATATTTGCTTCGTGGAATGAAGATCCTAGACTTGACAACGATTGTTGCGATGTGGAAGTCAGAAATCGTTGCAATGAAATCTATGCGAAATGCTTCCGTCGCAAGGTTCAGGACTTGGAATTTGTGAAGATTCTCAGAGGATTTAAAAGGATTCATAAAGAAGCTTTAGAAAGCTACACAACTAACTAACAGGCTCGCGCCATCAACTAATGGGTAAGTAACTATGTATATGATTTTTACGCTTGAAATAAACGCCAGTGTGGACTGGGTGGATAAATTTTCTAAAAATAACCCTTTTGACACTAGTAACGTTCTTGGATGTATTAACTCGCTTTACAGAATCGATGAGTTTCATTTTGGCGAGGAAAAGATAAGGATTGTTTATTGTGATGACGTTTTCGACGGGGATTGTTTTGTTGAATTTTTCCTTAAGTACATAGAAGTTATTTTTAAAACAGGTGCTGATTCAGTATCCTTTCAATTTACTGAAGAGTCAGGTAATGATTTTAATGGTGAGATTTCATTCGATTCTCTTCAGGAGTTTTATGAATTCTCGAATATTGAATCAATAGAAGAGTTTTTTGATTGTGATTGTTTTGATTAAGGTGTATCCGTCAGCAATTCCGCTGATTGGTAATGAGGTTCAATTCATGGGAAATAATAACGTTGAAAAATTCCAGCAATTCGCTGATTTCGTAAAATTACATGGGTGCAATATCTTCGTTTCGAAAGGTCGTGGCTTTTTTACGGATATTCAGGAATGGACTGTACAAAATGACTTAAGTGAGATCAGGATTTTTATTACTCCAGAAACTGCTTTGGATTTTACGCCAGATAAAATGTGCGTGCGGTATTGGGACTGGCTTTATGGAGGGGTAATGGATATTACTGACGAAGATATAGAAGAAATAATCGTCAGTGAAAAAACTGTCGAGATTGTATTTGAAGGCGATTGTCTTACCCTTTCTTTTTATATCGAATGACAAAGTAATATCTGTCAGCAATTCCGCTGGCAGTAATTTGTGATGGTGGTTTATGGGTGTTGATGAAAAAGTAATAGACCTGTTTTGGGAGCTTATAGGGAAGACGGTTTACGAGGGTGAGGAAAAGAAAGAAGTGATTTATGTCAGTTTTGATGAAGATGAAAGATCTCAAATAAGTGACTTAGGTAAACGCGAAATTGGTGATTATCTGACGTATTGGCTTGAGTGTTGGGGTACTGATGAGGATTTCATTATTTTAAAACATCAATTTCAATCAATTGACTTTGAAGAAATGACAGTATCACTCACTGATGGGGCAATTTTATATTTCGAAATTGATGAAGATCCTTTTGAAGAATGAAAGCAATACCTGTCAGCAATCCCGCTGGCAGTAATGAGGTTAAATAATGAGCGTATCAATAAAAGATTTAGATAGTTTTTGGGATAATGTTTGTGAACTGACTCATAACCCTGATGACGGATATGCACTTTTTGTCAGAGTCAATGATAACGAATGTTTCGAAATATACGACGCTGATCATACATTTGATGGTGAGTTTTATGATTATTGGATTGATTGTTTTTATTATTCTAACGATCCATCATCGCTTTTGAATTCTGAAATATTTGAAATGGTTGATGAGGAACGTATGGTTGCCGTGCTTAAAGACGGAACAAAACTTCAGTTTGAGGTGAATCATGCTGGTGATGAAGAAGAAGAGTAATACCTGTCAGCAATTCCGCTGGCAGCAATGAGGTAAACAAAAATGGAAGAATTCTATTCGCTGTATGAAGACACTGTTAAATGGTTTCACGATGAGTATTTGCAGATTGAGCTTTGTCGAGAGATAAAGGGCAATGCTGAAAGCCTCGGTTTCGTTGAGAAAATAACAATGACTAAAAATGGAATGATTGAGTATGAGAGCGAAGGAGGTGTTTTAATATTGGAAGGGCACAAGATCCATTTGAGATCGTTTTTTGAAGAGTTTGAATTTGAAACTGAACTTTACAGGCATAGAATAATAGGGAATACCGAATATTCTGCTAAAGGTTATATTAATGACGAAGACGATTCTGCTGAATCAGAAAATGTTTGGTCTTTAAGTTTTTATCAAACACATCAAGAATGCTTTCCTTTTGAAATTGCCAAAAGGAAAAGAATGGTCGCCAAGTAAATAGGCAGTGAGAAGCTTATGCTGCATTTTAACCGACCGCCTCTTATGGGCGGTTTTTTGTTGCTATTTGGAAAAGCTGAACTTGCGCACACAGCTACGCTCACACGTATACGCGCAAACGGGAGAAGGCTATGTGTGGTCGATTCGTGATGTTCAGGTCTATGAATGAGTACGTTCAGGAATTGGACCCGCAAGGCGATCTGTTCGCCAAGGTCGATACCAAGCCTGTGGAGCGCTACAACATCGCTCCAAGCACTGATGTTCAGGTGATCCACACGAATGCTGGCAAGCCTGAGATCTCGGCTGTTCACTGGGGCTGGAAGCGTGAGATTCACTACCCAAAGACGAAGGTTGTTCAGCCAATCAACGCAAGGATTGAAACCATTGCGCGAGGCAGGTTCTATAAGACTCTGTTCCCGGATCACAGGGCTTTGATTCCGGCTGATGGCTGGTACGAATGGGTAAAGGAACCCGGTGATGAGAAGAAGCAACCTTTCTTCATCAGGCTCAAAACACGCAAGCCAATGTTCTTTGCTGGTCTAGCGCAGGAGAACCGGGTCCATCGCCTGACGAACCTGCAGGTATGGTGATAATCACTGCTGATGCTCAGGGCGGGATGATTGACGTACACGACCGGCGTCCAGTGGTGCTTTCCCCTGAGCTTGCGAGGGAGTGGCTTTCACCAGACCTCTCGAAAGACCGTGCCAAGGAAATCGCTCGCGACTGTGGTCAACCGGCTGAGGATTTTGAGTGGTATCCGGTAAGCAAGGACGTTGGCAACGTCAAAAATAAAGGCGAATATCTGATCAAGTCGATTACGTGAACAGGAAGGCAGGGTAGTGAAGGGATTCGTGAAGGCAGGGCTGATTTGCGTAGGGCTGGCTGGTTCGCTTCAAGCTGTGGCTGCTGATATTCAGTTCATGTACAAGATCCACGCACCAACGGATTTGGCGCACCTGAAAGGATGCGACCGAGATGAGCTTTACGATGGCTACCTGTCCTCTCTGAGAAAGGGGCTGGAGGTCGCGCCCGAAATCGATCACAAGCGAATCCCCGAATTCATGAAGAACCTTCAAGCCAAGGTGGACATGGAGTATTACCTGATGGGCTACAAAGCCTATGACGACTTTGAGGCGTCTGGTAAGCCCGGTCCTAACCCCTCGGCGGTGGTCAGGGAAAGCTGCGAGGTAGGTGTAAGTGATGCCTTGAAAAATCGGATCACAATCAATGAGCTGAGCTTAAAAGCTTTGCATGCTCGCTAAGAATGACGCAGTTAATGTCCATGGCAAATCTTCGAAGGATTTGGCATTAGGGATGAGGCATGGCAAAAGTATTTCCAGATTTAGTAAAAGCTCAACAATCGAAGCAGCCGCCTACAGAGGGTGAGCTATTCCTGCTGAGATATCTTGAGGACAATTTCGACGACGATACTGAAGTGTATTTTCAGGCATGTTTTGATGGTGATCGACCTGATATCGTAATAATGAAGAAAAATGTTGGGCTTATTGTTGTCGAGGTCAAGGATTGGTATTTGCGACATTATTATGTTGACGAAAAAAATCAATGGAGACTTGTCAGCAACAATGTCTTGCTGAAGTCGCCATTCGCACAAGCGTTTGCTTATAAGAAACATATATTTGAGATCCATTCCAACGGATTGTACGAAAGGAGCTTAGCCAGCGAAACCTTTTACGGGTTGGTGAAAGTTTACGTATACTTCCATAATGCTACAAAAACAGATCTGGCTGTATTTTATTCGAATGTGCTCGGTGATATACATGCTCGGATCAAAGAGAACACTAACCAGCTACAGCAGAAAACAATTCGATATGAAGATTACGTAAAGAGAGATGACTATCTTAAAGCCAGAAAGCGGCAATTCGAGCGGGATCAAACATCAGTTTCTGTAACGAGAGAGAATCTCAAGCGGATATCATTTGCTGGACAGAAATCCAACCCGCAATTTGATGATTCCGTTCATAAAGAGCTAACGCGGTTATTAGTTCCACCTTTCCATTATGCAAATGAAGGCAAAGAGTTAACCTATACCAAGCTTCAAACAAGGTTGTCTATCAGTTCATCTGGCGGTAGAGCAAAGATTTCAGGAATAGCAGGTTCTGGAAAAACCACTGTGTTGGCGAAGCGGGCTGTTAACTCCCACGTTAGGCATAATGGCACAGTACTGATTCTAACCTTTAACTTGACTCTCAGGATGTTCATTAGGGATAAGATAAATGAAGTACGTGAAAATTTTGAATGGCGTAATTTTCACATATCAAACTATCACAAATTTATAACCATTATTCTCAACAAATATGGTGTGCTGGTCGAGGGACAGGAAACAGACGAAGAATGGGAGACTAAATATTTTTCAAATGCTTATCTTTTTGCGAATCTTCCGATTGATGAGAAATATCAAGCTATACTTATCGATGAAATTCAAGATTACAAACCTGAATGGTTGCGAATATTAAGAGATAATTTTCTCGCTGAAAATGGAGAGATGGTCCTTTTTGGGGATGAGAAACAAAATATTTATGAAAGGCTGATCGATCAGGAAAAGAAGCCTACGACAATTGACGGCTTTGGTCGGTGGGAAAAGCTTTCCAAAAGTTTTAGATACAAGCAAGATTCGCATATTCAGCACTTGGCGACGGCGTTTCAACATGCCTTTTTGTCTGATAAGTATACGCTCGATGTGGATGAATCCTTCCAGCCTTCGTTGTCTTTGATCGGGGCAAATGCTTTTGGCAATTATTCTGACGATCATCTAAGATCTGTCGCAGAAATTATAGTTAAAATAGCCAAGCTTCAAATGATTCATCCTAACGATATTACGGTTTTGTCATCCCGAGAAGAAACATTGCAGCTGCTTGATTATGAGATCAGGAATGGTAATTCACATCGTGAAAGGACTATAACTTCTTTTGCATCAAAGGAGGATGTTGAGCTTATTAAAAATAAAAACCTCAGCGCAAAAGATTTGAAAAAAAATCTGCGGAGTGCTAATGCTAGCAAAAAACAAGGATTCAATCTAAATAGCGGATTGATGAAGCTTTCCACAATACACAGTTTTAAAGGGTTTGAATCACCCACGGTTTTTTTGTTGATTAACGATTCGGATAGTCCTGAAATTATCTATACCGGGCTTACGCGGGCTAAAGAAAATATCATTATCTTTTCAACCAGAAACTGTAAATACTCCTCATTTTTTGAGGGTAGGCTCGATCCCGTCGAGAGATATTGCCAGTAATCTAGTGCGGCGTAAATTGCCGCATATTGCGGAGTGTGGCGAGAAGCTGCATTACCACGCTTTGCCTATGGTCTTCATAGTCAAGGTATGATGCGCTGAATGCGAAAGGGAGGTTGTATGCTCGGCTGGATTCTCGAACGAACCAAAAATGGCTTCCATAGCTGGCAAATGGGCTGATGCCACAAGGCTCGATCCCGGTGACAGAGGGCAGACGGCTGTCATGGCTTCTGCGTTGATGAAGCAATCAGGGATGCGCGCTGAAGACGCTTGGCTGACAGCGTTGTGTTCGTGGATGTGCAATCATCCCGATCAGCAAGCGGGCTATACGATTGCTGTGGCAATGATCCGGTTTCTAGACATATACGAGCATAGTGTTGGGTTGAGTCCCGAAACCCGCGAGTTTTCCAGATTGATGGCTGACGGGGTTGTAGATAACTACGATGCTGCGTCCAAGCTCATCAAGCCTGCAGTAGCACCAATCTCGCAACCAGTGCCACCTCCTGCCCCAACGCCAGCTCCTGTGAGTGCTCAGAAGGCTGTTCAGCCACTGACAGCCATCACGAAGCTACCTGAGTCTGATTTCTTACCCGCTGACGTTATGACGAAGGATTACGCCTACGACCGTGCCTTGCCAATCCTGACCAGATTATTGAGAGAGGATGGTTACATGCTGGAGAAGGTCTGTAACAGGCGAGTTGATACGCCCAGTGTGATAGCCAGTAAAGGCGACAGCGTTTTCTTCATCCTGCTCGATGCCGCTGTCTACCCAAAAACGCCAAACCCGGCTCCCTTCATGGTCCAGCGCTGCGTGGAAGAGGCTAGGAAGGAAAAGGCTCAGGTCTGTGTTGCACGCATAACGATGTTCAATGCGGATGCTTATACCGAAGGGGACAAGAGCGATATTGTCCGTGGCAAGCTAGGATGGAATTTCGCAGGTCTGGAAAGGGTTTCGTGAATCAAAAGGAAGGGGAGCCTTAGCTCCCCGGAGAAATGGTCAAAACCATTTCTTAAACCAACCAGTTACCACCGTCGCTGCTGCTGCAAAAAGCTTTGGCGCAGACTCAATCAGTTTGTCCACAACAGTGTCTTTCACATTGTCCCAAGCATCACCCGCGAAGTCCTTGATGCTATCCCACACACCGCGCTCGGCTTTTTCTCGGCTTTCGCTGCTTACGTTGTCCTCTTTTGTTTCGCGGGCGAATGAGAACTTTTTTTCGTTGGGAAGAACCTCTACGATCAAGTCAACGAGTTCGATCACCTTGTATTTTTCGCTCGGATCTTCCTCGCTTACAGCAACAGAGATAATGTTTCTAGCCGAAATGTCAAACCTGCGTGAAACGTCACGCTCTTTGATTGCCATGTTCGAAATCTGTTTTTCACTTGGAGTAAAACTATCCCAGTCCCATTCGCGGGTGGGATTGGTTTTATCAACCTGAGTAATCACGAATACGACAGGCAACCCTTTGCACTTGCCAAAAATCTGCTGGTAAGCTTCAAGCCCTGAAGCGTAATTGCGATCATCAGCTTTGATTGTCCACAAGACGAGATCAAGCTCTGGCGCTAGGCTTTCATAGAGAGCCACATACTCTTTTTGGCGAGCTGGGTCTTCGCCGATTCCCGGCAGGTCGATAAGCTCGATTCCCGATTTACCTTTTCCGATAAAAATGCGTTGTGGTTCGCGGGTGCAAGCTTCAACGTCACTAATTTTCGCGACATTTTTACCAAAGAGGGCGTTACACAAGCTGGATTTTCCAACGCCCGAGTTGCCGAAAATACCAACCTTTGGAGTGTAATTGCGCGTTTGCTCGATTTTATCGAGAATCGCCTGCAGTGTCGGGTTCTTCGGCTCTTCAATTCTCATCATCAATCCCTGTATTAGTCGAGTGAAATAAATACCTGTCACTATATCGGCTAGTGCTTAAAAATCTTTAGGGGGGTTATGTCAAAAAGCGGCAGTTAAATCAATTTAATAATTCTGAAGGGGATTCCCTTTTCTTTCAGAAAGGGAAGGGCGCGAAGCTGACCAAATGTGATTTTGTCATTTTGCTTCACCTCAACAAATTCGTAACGACCATTCCCCCAGCCTATCAAATCGGGCCATCCCATCGTCATCAGTCCCGGCATGTCCAAATCTTTTTTCAGTAGGCTGAGGAAAAAATTATATCCCAATGCGGTATATATCTCCTGAACCTCGTTGACCTGTAATTGTTCTCCGTTGTTAAGCCAGACCGATTTATCTTTCTTCCTTCCTTTTTCAAGGTTTTTGATGTCCTTAAAGAAATACTCTGCCGTGAACGCGGCGATGAATTCCTCTTCTTTGTCTCTGGCGATTATTTCTAAAGGACCATGATAGCTTTCAAATCCCAGCTCTTGATAAATTCCGCTCATCAATCTGCTATAGAAATAAAAGTGTAGGTCGTTCTCAGTCCACGACCATTTCATGCCTGTAGAATTATTCAGGTAATCCTTCACGTTCAGTTCTGGTCGAGCATGTATTTTCGGAATGCATAGCTCTTCAACGCTGATGCCTAGGTGCCTGCTCTGAACTGCGAGGGATGATCTTGCCAGCTGGTAATGGTTAGCATAATCGGTGAGATTCTTTTCTAAGTCAATTAATCCATAAAACCGAAGGTGTTGCAGTTCTGCTTTTTTAAGTTTTTCATTATTTACGAATGACTTTAAAAGCTCTGCCGTATGCGTGCCAAGATAGGCATTATAGTGGGGCTGCCTAAAGCGACCTTTTTTGACTAGATTGAAAAGCCGATTAATCTTGATTTCGTCATAGCCATGGGAAATTTTGTCGCTAATTTCTTTCATCTTCTTCTGTGGCAAAACCAAGCTATCGAGCTGGACTCGCCACTTTTTCAGCTCAGCCGGTGACTTGGCAAAAAAATGGTGTGTTAGCTCAAAGAATTTCTCCTCGCCCAACGAGTCCGCGAAATCTATGACCATTCGCTTGTAGAAGATGGTCTTCTGCAAGGTGTGCGTTTGGTGGAAGTTAAAAGAGACAGTCATTTTAATTTCTTGGCTCGTTTCGTTGGGAATGGCGTGGCATTCGTTCAGGCAGAAGGCAGATATGTACACCAGAGCTTCTTGTCCTCGGCATTTCTACCGGGCTTCCAATACACCTCGCCAGACAGCTCATTAGGCAGCTTGTAGACGATCTTCGTGTTGAGCTTGATGAGAGGGTTTAGCGACTTGAGACGAATGCCGTAGCCCTCGCTCACGATGGATTCAGTGGTGTCGAACTTGTAATCCTTTCCATCCTTGTCGATGAACAAGCTGCCTTCCAGTGGAAGCCGACCCTCGTTGTCGGTGTTTTTGAATGTCGCGTTCACGGTGAGGAACCGCGCATCAGGATCTGGCTTCACGGTGGAGTAGCGATTGCCTGTGTCGATGGACTTGCTGATTGTGCAGTCATTGACTGTCACGTCGAAGTACCCGACCTGCCCATGCATGGCTTCCTGCTTCGCTTGAAGCCCTTTCAGGTAGCTGGTGGCGTAAGTGTTGTACGCATTGGTCCCGGTGTCGCCAATGGCGTCTATGCGACAGAAAAGGGTATCGGCTGTGTCCTTGGTCCACTTGTGCTCAGGGTTTCTCTGTTTGTAAGCAGACTCAGCCTCGGCAAGGTCGTGACTCATTTGCGTTGCAAGCCCTTGGTTGTTGGCTAGCTCCCTGAGTTTTAGCACCTCGGCATTGAAGGCTTTGCCTTTACGCTGCGCATAGAAGTCTGCCAGAACCGAATCTCTCCCCAGCGTAAAGCGCAGAAACTGAGCTGTTGATATGTCCTTCTGGTTCGAGAAAAAAAACTCGTTCTCTTCCTCTGTGAGGTTGGAACCATCGAACGCCACGGCTGTGCAGTCAGGAAGCTTCTGCTTGGTGTCTTTCTTGGCTGCTGCGCAAGCGAAGCCGGGTACTGCGAGGCAAGTGATCAGCGCCAAGGCGAGACGGCTGCGGTACATTTCAAATCCCTTTGTATTGATGGTGTGATGTGCGAAGCGTATCCGTATGGCATGTGGCTATCAACCGATTTCTGAATGGTAAATTCGGCGTATTCGAAATGGTAAAATGTTGTAAACAAGATTATTAATGCGGGTAAGTGAATGGGCTTTCATTCAGAGGTAAGAGGAATTATAGAAGCAATCGCTGAATTCTATGAGCATAGGTTTTCAGATACGGATTCAGGGATTGTGGTTGGTGGTGCCGGAGTCCATCTTGTTTTCAATGCACAGGGTGAAATTACCTACTGCATCTTCGAAGGGACTGACGTGAACCAGATTATCGACTATGAAAAATGGGTCGAGCTGGTGAGAACGAACGATGTTGGTACGCCGCTCGCCAATCATGCCGCTTTCCATGTGTCCAAGCGAACCCTTACATAAAGTTTTAAAGAACAGCTTCGGCTGTTTTTTTGATTGTTAATATTAAATTGGTGATTGCTGATTTGGTATAATGTGCGTATAACAAATAAATATGAAGCATGAGAAGGTTTTTTAGAAGATATTGGTTTTTGGTCTGGTCCTCGATTTTTACAGGGATATTGATTATATTTGCGTCGTCAAAATTCGATTATTTTTTGGTTGGAGTAAACCTTGTTTTAACGTAACCGTCCGGCCATGTCATCTACCCAGCCCCGCAAAGCCAAGACATCGTGTGCACTCAAATTTAAGTGAGCACCAGATCTAGCCTTTTAAACGGGTATTTCATGCAGCCAACACTCGGTTCCTA
>NZ_JAEKCY010000017.1:0-132686 GCF_016405475.1 Pseudomonas sp. MF6767
TTCTTTTCGGTCACTTGTTTGACCGCCTGGATTTTGAATTCTTCGGGATATCGCTGGTTGCTCATGGCACCTCCTAATGGGCCTCATTTTAAGGCTTGGAGGTGTCTACGAAACTAGGGGCGATTCACCGTGTTGTGTCGTGTGGCGCATTAAGCAGATCTCGTGAGCTGATACTTCAAAGACATCACAGACGACTCACAAGCTGCACCGGAGAGATACACGGATCGCTACATGGCGTTAATCGTCAATCGATAAAGTGCTTAAGCCACGCTGACTCAATGAACAAAACGGTTGTGGTGAGTCTTCATGAGTCCTTAGGAATACATTTGTACTCCATCACCATCCCGGTCACCTAGGCCCTGACAACCTCCACTCGTGACCAGAGCATTCCCACACTGCTCGGCAAACAACGACTATAGCCTCCCATCCTCAGTCGTCATGGTTGAAGGCCTGGTAGTCGCGACGATGACGTCGTCCTCTGGGGTCACCGTTGCCAGGTACCCCTCAGATTTCATCGCGCCAACCAACCTCTGGTTTGACTCAGTGTTTCTTACCTTAATCTTCTTGACCTTCGAGCTCACGGTTTTGAAGTCCTCATCGCCGAGCAACGCCAGAGCTGCTGAAACGTCCGGCCACTTCATCCCTGGAAGACATTGTGTCAGCATTTCAGAACGATGCTCCGGCGTGAGGCTTGCGTTGCGAACCAGATGTCGCAGCACAGGCGTCAGCGAATCAGCAAACCTTTCGCCAGCTTGGTTGGCTAGCGTAGATACACGGCCGAGCTCAGGAACCGCTTCGGGTTTGCTTTCAATCGTCTCCAAGCTAAGCCCTGACCACATCTGAATTTTCAGTGTGAGTGGCAACGATTTGCTTCTGCTCAACGTGAACATCGAGTCGAGTTGGAGCGAGCCGATATCGATCTCTGCCTTCGCTAAATCCCACCGTTCAACCAGATACTGGCCTTCGAGGTGTGGGCAAGTACTCAATACGATGTCCCTGATCTCCGAGCTGTATGGAAGGAATGATGAGGCCACCAGCATGACCCAGCGCCCCGCAGGTAAGACCGCTTTGATCATTGATAGATCTTGGAGCACGACTCCATCGAGCAATACCTTGAGCACGTCATTACTGATATTGGTGGAGTTAAGAAGATACTGCTGCAGCGTCCAATCTGCGCTCGTTGACTGCCACAGCTTGCCCTTGAGAGACGATGCGTTCCGCGCGATGAAGCCCGTGAATAGCGTTGCGGATTCCGCTCCACTTTCATCGCCCGAATCGTGGCCGTCTCGTGCAATGATTTTGTCGTAATAAATCCATACGGCCTCTACTTTGGCCGCCAGACGATCAGACTCAAGTGCCTTTCCCCACAGGTGCTTCGGGGCATCAGTGAGTGCCTGTAGGTCGCATGTCGTATGATCAAAGAGTCTGTCTGCCAGGTCATCATTCGAGTCCAGCTCTGCCAGTAAGCTCGCCAATGATTCGCTTGATTCATCCAGGACAGCAGACTGATCCAGAAGCGCTTTGGCGAGCTCATCGGCGTGAGATAGCAGATAATCACCGAGCCCATCGATGCCCAAAGCCTGCAGTCTACGCAGAGACACGATGCCCACATCTGCAGGATCAGATTTGGCCTCTTTAGAATCCCGCTGAGCTTCCGACTTCGCGCATATCAGCGATAGCATTGGCAGGTTGATCTTGATGCAGCGCCAGTCGATCAGCCTTTCGAGGTCTGCGAGACTCATCATATGGCCCAGTGAGGCAAACTGGACTGGGTAAGCCCTCAGCCACGCCCAAGCTCCCACATTGCTCTCTAATCCTGGCATCAGGCGTGAGGCATCTTCCAGCCAATCGATCGTAGGAATCAGATCCGTTGAAGCGTCATCGGCCAGGGTCTTGAAGTCGGATTCTGACAGGTTGCCGGCGATTACTTTGACGAGGGACTGACGGGCCTCGCTTCCTTCAAACACGCCGCCAGCGTCCCCCGTGTCTCTAGCGTCGAAGAGGCTCTGAAACAGTTTGGGTTCGAGGCGGTACACGGCGCGGATAAATTCAGCCGCTTCTGTTCGGTTCAAAAGTTCGCGTACAGCGACGGCCATCCGTTCGGGGTGTTCGTTGAGGCCGCTCTTAAGTATGTGGCTTAGCTGGGCATCTGCTGAGTTAGTTGCGAACGAGGTTGGTCGGACGCTGAGACAGGCGATCAAATCGACGATGATCCCCCTGCCCTCGTCGAGTTCGTCGCTCTTAAGCTTCTCCAGCACGGTATTCGGACTGTCGACAGGCGTGGATACCTCAGGCAGCACGCCACGTCTCAGCGAAAGTATCAGATCTTTGTCTCCAGGTGTCAGCGAACCTTGATAGAAATAACCAAGGTAGTCCGTGTAGTCGGCGTCGAGAAAACCATGCAGCATCAGATAGCTGACGACGTTCAAGCCTGGAAGTTTGTTTCTTACGACATTCCCATAGCCTTTTTTGACGGCAGTACTGAAGGACATCCGGATGACCTGATCCGATTGCTTCTGCACCGCTGCGATTTCGTCCGCGATTGTGCTGAGTCGCCGCCCAAGCAAAGCATGGCGCCGTTCATAGGATGTAGCGGTGAGCAGCTCAGCCTTCGAGACATTTCTAGATGGGTTTCTGGCCCGCCCGAATTGATCCAAGACAACCATTGAGAGAGGCCCGGCGTGATTCATGAATACGTCGAACACCTCGTCGGTCACGAACTGCTTTGGCGTGTACTGGGTACCAGTGATTAGGACATGGGTTGCCGTGTCCATTTCGGTCAGTCGAAGAAGCGTGAACCACACGTAGGCCCTCAACTCAGTGACATTGTTGGCCAGTTCGAAGACCCGGTCATCTCGCTCACGCCGCAAGTCATCAAGTCGCTTGGCATTGGCGCTGTTCTCCTGGGTTTTCCAGGCAGCCAGTCCATTGATGACGCCATAAATCGCCCCTCGGCGTTTGACCAGGTCGGCGTACGCTCCGGGATGCAGATTTCGAATGGCGACAATCGCAAACAGCTTGTCTGGCTCTAGGCGTAGGCTGCTGGCAAGGATATTTGAGAACATATCGAATTCATTGACGATATTTTTCACCAGCCGGAGGTCATCGATGTAGTAGCAGACCGTCTCCACCAGTCGACGGTCGAGATGTTCGCCCAAGGGTTTCGATTTGAAGGTTCGATGGTTCAGCAGCTCCATCATCTTTTCTTGGGAGTTTTCCGAGTTGATGACGGGGATCACTGGGACGATGAGGTCAAAAAACTTGGTTTTCTCGCCGACGACGAACATTTCATCGCGCAGCGCGTAGACGAAATAGACGGGGCGTTTCACCTGAGGTGATTGCTTGATGATGAAATTGATTTCTCGCAATCGGGTGAACACGTCATGGATACCGAACCGGTCGAGATCCTCAATGATCACCACGTCAATGCTGCTGCGTTCAAAGCAGTAAATGATTTCATCGATATTTTTGTGCAGGACGGAGCCATGGTGGGTGGTCTCCAGTTTCCCGCCTTTGAGCGTCAACCCATCGATACTGAACAGCGAACCCAGCCTCAGACACGTGTGTAGCAGGAGTACGCACCCTAAGACGGCGATCCCGACGGCCAGCGGGCTCGGGATCAACAGCAGCCATTCCATGAGCCAAGTCGGTTCGATCTTCGGCAGCTTTTCTGCCACAGGAACGTAAAGTCTCAGCGCTGCCAAAATGAGGGCGCTATAGCAGAGCGTTTTCCACCAGATCTTCAGGCCGGAAGCCTGATCGATTCTCTTAAGGCGGGTCTTGGGAAGCGTCTTTGCTGGGACGGCGTACAGGAGCTGCTGGACGATCGTCTCCTCAATCCGAGCAACGAGATCGGATTCAGCCTTGTTTGCCTCGGATTTAGATTCCTGCCCTGCCTTGGTGGAGGATTCGGAGGGCCGCGAAGAGTCCGAGGCCACGTCGGTATCGCTAACAAGCTCAGACGCCCCGGAGATTTCGTTATCCTTGCCGAAGGTAGCCAACGAAACAAACGCGTAGACAAACTCTGGGTGGCGGTGGACGAAGGTGCGAAGCACGCTGCTCTTCCCTGCCCCGTACTCCCCCGTAATAGCGATGTTCCTGACTTGATCATTCCTCAGACCGTTCAATAACTCGCGCTCATACCGCTGTATCTTCTCTGGCTCAATGAGCACAGGGGTTAGCGGCTGGAACAGATTTTCATGAGTAGGCGTGGCCAAGAACGCATATGCGGCCTTGTAAGCAGCGACGACCGCGCAAGGGTATCGCTTCAGGCCGGCCAGCTTGCGGCGAGTCTCGTTGTTCCAGACGGTATAGGCATGTACTGCCCGGTGATAAATGGCGCGCAAGCGAATGAACATCCGTGTCTCCAAGCAGGCTGGCGGCTACCAGGCATTCATCTGCCGAAGACTGAATGATCGATCTTGGGTCTGAGCGGGAAGGTGAACTTCCGGTGAGCCTGGTACGAGGGTTGGGATGATAGCTCACGGCCATCTTCGCCTGCGAACCCTTTGTTCACCAGGCAAGAGCTAGGCGCTAGCTTACCTCTGCACGATCCGCATGCATGACCAGGCCGGGAGAGGATTAATCAGGCTGAGAAGAACGTTATTTGGGCCGGCCTAGCCGTCGCTGCCGGATCGAGAATCTTGGGAGCTTGGACGTTGTGTGCATACGGAGTGTCGGTAAGCCGCTAGCCGCCAACAAAAGATTACCATCAGCATGCGCGGTGAATGACTTGTTGCCCGCGCATACCTGCAAAATATCCGAGTTCATGTTGGAGGCTCACGACTGATGTCCCTACGTGCGTTTCTTCGGCGGCTTGTATTTGCACCTGGGAAAGGTTGAGCAGGATTGGAATTCTCCGTACGGCCCTCGTCGCCATATCAGCTCCCCTACCTTGCAGCCCGGACAGACAGGCCCCTTGGCCATGGCGGGAGCTTGCGCAGTGGCCGCCCCAGCAGAGGCCCTATCGGACTTAAGTTCAGCGGACGCCGGCTGTGTTATCGCTCGTCCGTTGTCATCACAGGGAGCTACGACACCTTCGTCGATCAACTCTTGCAGGAAAGATGAGCGGCGCCCTGCGACTGTGAACATCGCAATGCTGCGCCTTGCCCTTGTGAGTGCGACGTAGAACAGCCGGCGTTCCTCACTGGATGGAAAGGTGTCGCCCTGCGGCATAACCAGGGAGAACAGTGGATCGTCAACTTTAACGTTTGGAAACCCACGCATGACCATGCCTGGGAGAATCACATAGTCGGCCTCGTCACCCTTCGAGGTATGCACGGTCTTGAACCTGAACGCCATACGATCGCCAAAACGTTGCTGCCAATCGTGACTCAGGAATTTGGCATCAAGCTTGTAGCGTCCCAATACGAAGACATTCACTTTGCCGCCCCGTCCCAATGGCACGCTTCCATCGCAGATCTGCTGGTAAAGGCGCTCGACATATTTATCAACCGCTTGGGCTACCTTGTTCCGGTGCTCGACCTGTATAGCCTGAAAAGCGGGCCCGATGGCCTCCGTCACAGAGTTCACGTTCTTCTTGAACTGCGCAGGGTTCTTCGATACGAATCGGCTTGAGACGTCACAAATGGCCTGCGGGCATCTGAACGTCGTTTCAAGCCGGAGAACCTGGCCGTGGCCGTACCAGGGTTTGAAACCTGTCATGACGGAAACGTCAGCGCCCGCGAACCGATTGATCGATTGCCAGTCGTCCCCCACGGCGAACAGAAACCGATTAGGCTGCCGAACGAGGGCCTTGCAAAGTCGGGCTCGTGCTCGCGACGCGTCCTGATACTCATCGGCCATAACCAAGTCGTACGGCGACCGGTGCCCTGCCTCCAAATACCCTGCAGCCTTGTTAATCATGTCCTCGAAGTCGATTCCGTTCTCTGCGGCCAAGGCTCCGTTCCATTTCTTGACTACAGGAATCAACAGGTCAACGAACATCTCGAACCGGTACTTGAAGGCCCTACTGTCCATATCGGCCAAGCGAGCCATCAAATCCTGTTCCGTGTAGCAGTTGCTTTTGAAGTGAGTGATGAACGTCCGAATCAGTCCGAGTAGGTCGGCATGCTTGATGGGTTCCAGACCATTGGAAGGGATCGGTCGATCAGGGTTTGGATCGAGCTCGATGCCCCTGTCAGTGAGCTCTTTTGCAAGATGGGTGAACGCTTCCCCAGTGCAGACTTGATGCGAAAGCGTTTCGATCAGACGTGTTCCCTTCTGCTTGTGGATCTGGCGCTTCCACGCCACCCCGTCCAGGTATTTCTTGAACTGCTCAGGCGGCTGGCCATCTTCGTCCAGAGCAAAATGCTCATGGTAGAGATTTAGACCTGGGTAGAAGAAATCCGGGAAGTACTGACGATGTTCTGACGTCGCAGTCGGGTGTTCGTACTCACGCTCGTACTGGTAGTCAACACCGTTGTAAAAAAGCCAGTTGGCGATGATGCACTCTTCCTGGCTGGCCACCTCCTCGCCTTTTAGGGTCACCAGTTTCCCCTCGCCGTCCGAGTTTGTCGTGTCAAATAGCTTGTCTTTGTGCGAAAGAGGCAGGTGCCGGCCAAACACTAAACGGAAAATGTCCCAACGCGTACGGAATGCTGGAGACTTGTCTTTGAGGTCATCAACGATTTCGCCCAGCTTGGCCAACGCGAGATGCTCTTTACGCGCCCAGGCGGGTACATGAGGTGTGCTGCCGGTAGCCGAACCTATGATCTTCAGCCCTAACGAATGGAATGTCATGGCTGCGATCTCGACGCTAGGCTGGCCAAGGCGCTCAAGAGACGCATTGGCCCGAGCTTGCAGCTCTGCAGCAGCATCCTTGTTGTAAGCCAGCATGACGATCGATGTGGGGCTGACAATCCCCCGATGCATGGCATAGATAGCCTTGGCGACCATGGTGGAGGTCTTGCCAGAGCCAGCCGATGCGACAACCTGAACCCGATTGTCAAAGCACACCACTGCCGCCGCCTGCTCGTCAGTTAAAGGCTTACTTTCTACCTTGTCGAAAAGCTCCCGGCAGTCACTAAGCTCTCGCTTCGTGTGCAGCTTGTTGCGCTCTTCCCATGTGCTCGCCCAATCAGACGTCCACCGTTCGATATCGAACTCAGCTTGGGCATACCCATCATTCAGATGGGCCCTCACCTCTGGGGTGTCAAGTAGCTCTTTTAGCGCCGCTACGCTCAACTCCAGGCTTGGTTTGCTACCCAGTAATGCTTGCTGGTTTTCATAGGTAAGCCAGCGGTGCTTTTGATCAGCGGTTGCTAAGGCATGGTCAGCCTCTGCGAGCCACCGGGACAGCTTGGCGTAGTAGGAATCGAAGCGTTGGCAGCGGGATCGTTTGAGGAGATCGTTCAGTGCACGGTGCAGAGCTGGAGCGCGTAGGTTCGAGAGTCCACCAAAGCGCACGCCGGTGCTTGCAGGCCACACCAGTTCCGACCAGAGCATGCGGCTTTTGATTTCAAAGCTTGGGAGCGTTTCTGGTGCTATGTGGTATTGCTCCCCACCGACGGCCACGACAAGACGATCGCTTTCGACGAGGAGACGCCAGTTGGCTGATCTAGTCAGTAAGCGCCCTAACCTAGATGGCGTCCATTCCAAAAACATACACGATTCCTACACCCAAATAGGCGCAATTCTATCCCAATCTTCAGGGCTTTCGGACGCGCGCATGGATAGGTTCAGATCTCGGGGCTGGAACTATCCCAGTTGGTTCCGCTCTGGCGAATACCTGCGACCAAGGACTGATCTTCAAGTTTGTGATCATGCACCTGCTGTTATGTACACCTGGATGCCCTCTACGCACGGAAACGTTTAATGCCCTCCAGGCTTCCCGGGCTGCGCGCTCCGGTTGTCCTGGACAGCGTTGCAGGCAACGGCATAGCGGCTAACTTTAGTTCCCCCTACCCTTCGAGTTCAAAGCTGATTTCCCGTCAAACGGAAGTTATGATGCTCTCTACGCATCCGCCGACGTCGAGCGCCGCCGGGCAAGCATGGAGCTGTTCAAACGTGACAATCGAGCGGTATTTTTCTCGCCATCTGCGTCTTGAAAACAACGAATCATCTGGCTGTCTAGCCATCGTTGATGAGGATGGTCTCCTTGCCATTGCAGGCCCCAAGGTCATATTGGGGGAGCCGGGCATGGGTAAAAGCCAGCTGATTGAGGAATTAGGACGGCGCTTAGACGTCCGGCCAATCAGCGCGCAACGGTTCATCGCCAGCGGCAACCCGGGGCGTTTTCATTTTCCTGGTAAACCTCTGTTGATAGATGGGCTCGACGAAGCCATGGCGCGGCGGGATAGCGATGCTGTGGATATGGTGTTAGGGAAGCTTGAGGATGCCGGGCATCCCGACTTCATCCTTTGCTGCAGGTCGAGAGAATGGCAGTCACGCAATGTTGTGAACCTAGCGCAAATTTATGGCTCAGCCCCCAGCATCCTAACCATCGAAGCGTTTACGAGGTTTGATGCCTTTGCTTTCATGCGCCAGCTCTACCCAGAACTCGATGTGGATCATGTCCTTGATCACCTTGAGGATCAAGGGATTGCCGAGCTCTACCATAATCCTCTGACTCTTAGCCTCATTGGCAAAGTCGCTGTTGCTGACAGGACTCTCCCTGCTACACGTGCGGGCCTCTTCGAACGGGTGTGCACTCTACTCTGGCCTGAGCATGACCCTCACCGTATTGACGGCGCGCTTGGCCTTCTTTCTGAAGAACAAGCGCTTTCGGCCGCTGGGGCTCTCTGCGCGGGATTGCTACTCGCGAGCGGGGACGCGATCAGTCGCTCCGGCCCTAATCATCTCGTAGTAGGGGATGTCAGGCTTGCAGAGCTCAGCGAGCTGCCCGAGGCGGAAGCCGCACAAGCAGTTTTTTCCTCAAAACTGTTCCAGACTGTTGGCCCGGAACGGGCAAAGCCCATACACCGCGTGGTTGCAGAGTTTCTCGGGGCTCGATGGCTGTCAAAGGTCGCAATAACCACTCAAGCACAGAAGAGAGTGCTCGCTCAGTTTCGCACCGGCGGCAGTGTGCCTGCGAGTTTGCGAGGCCTGCACGCGTGGTTGTCTTACCACAGCCAAGCTATGTCATCTGCGGTGATTGCAGCCGATCCATATGGCGTGTTGCGGTATGGCGAGACGGCGAACCTCACTGCAGAGCAAGCTCAAAGCATGCTCGACGCGCTTACATCCCTGTCGCAAACAGATCCATTTTTTAGATCCCAGGATTGGGGCAGTCATAAGGCCATTGGCCTGATGCATGATCACTTGGTAAGCAAAATCGAGACGATCATTACATCGCCGGACAGCAATGTTCACTTAAGGGCCCTTCTGATCGAGGGTCTCACGGGCACTCCGTTGGCCAGGTCGCTCGAAGACGCTCTTGACGGTGTGGTGTTTTCGGATCGACATGCTTTTTCAGAGCGCAAGCATGCTGTACAGGCTCTGCTGCCTTCCTGTGACCGGGCACGCCGGCAGAGCATGATTGATCGATTACATCAGTCGTATACTGACGTGTCGTTCGAGCTTGCGCTGTTCGTCATCGAGGCGAATGATTTTGACGTAAGCGATGAGCTTATGGCCATGAATATCCTGGCATGCTCAGGGCTGTATGTATGCTCGCTACCTAGAGCATCCTCAAGGACATCTGGCGGAGTCTACTGGCTACCTTTTAGCCAAAAACTGGCTCTCAGTAGGATTCCAAAGCTGCTGAGCCTGCTCACCGAGCAATGCGTTCCGGTCGACTTTAGTGAAACTGAGCCACCAAGCTACTTGGTCGGTCTTATCGCGCTTCTTATCAGCCGCGTCATCACTGAAAACGTACTCACCGACTGCCCAGAAGATGCCGCGCTTCTCTGGAACTGGCTAGGCGCTATCCACCGGCTTGACCTTTATGATGTACCTGAGAGGAAAACACTCAACGCCCATCTCGACAATGCCGACGATCTCAGGCATGCCGTCCAGCAGTATGTGCTGCATGATCAGGAATCTGCCAGCTCCGTCTGGTCACAGAATTGTGATCTGGAGGATCGCCTTTTGGGGCTTGCAAGCCGCAAGTCCGACTTGCTCTTTTTTCTGGAGCGACTGGCTCTCTTTAGCACTCAGGATGAGAAAGCCCGGGCGCAATGGCGTGATTTGATGTTGATAGCGTGTAGAAATCGCACGTTTGACCCTGATGTTCGAGCTGTCAGCCGAAAATTCCAACGAGATGACCCTGAGCTGGAGGCCTATGTCTACACGCTGGAAAATCCAGGCAAATCCGAACATGCGATTCAAAGAGAGTTGAGGCAGGCGAAGCGAATAGAAGCGCTCCGCGTTCAGTATGAAGCCGATCGCGACCACTATCTTCAGCACCGTTCATCTCTGCGAAATGGCGATCTGCGGGAGATACTCCTTGCGGCCAGTTACTACCTGGGCCACCACGACGTTTACGACGTGCACCTTAACTCAGTTGAGGCCCTAACGGCGTGGCTTGGTGCCGAGTTTGCCGACGATGCCATTGTAGGCTTTGAAGCCGTACTACACCGCGATGACCTGCCGTCTCCCCATGATGTGGCTCACAGTCCTGCTGAGGAGAAGATGTGGAACTACTCTCTACCTATGGTTGCCGGCTTACTGGCCAGGCTGCGCGCGGGTGAAGGCTTCTCAGACATCCAATCACCCGTTCTCCTATCCGCTTTGATTGCTTGCTTGCACAATCAGATAACGCTTCTTCCCAACGACCTTTCGTCCCTGTGCGAAGCTCTCGAAAACGAGTTATTTGGCAACCATGACTTGCCAAGGCGAGACACCCTGAGTCGTTATGACTTCGCTTGGCTGTGCCTTGAGCCCTGCATCAAGGCTGGCAAACCACAAATCTCAGCAATGAATGCAATCTTCTCTCAACCCCAGTGGCATGCAACCGCTGCTCTCCTTTCTGCCGCCTGGCTCAGCGACCAACTCGTGATGGGAGAATCGGTTGAGAACAGGATGATCCATCTCTTGGTCGCACCAGAACATCTGCACGAAATGGGCGCGATCGCGAAGCTTTACTCGGACGTTGAATTCAGCTCCGTCAGTCGGATGCTCATGTGGCGGGCCGTAGATTTTCTGGTCAGCTTTAATGAATCCAGGGAGGCTCTTGCGGTAATTGGCAAAGACGAACCGGATTTCATTTGGCCCATCATCAGGCTTGTACCCGGAGAGCGCCGAGGGCAAAAGCGTGTACTCGATACCGCTCAAGTCAAATGGATCGTATCCAATTTTCGAGGATCCTGGCCGCGCCAGAACAGGCCGTGGGTGAGTGACGGAAGCAAATCTCCTTTTGAGGCTGCCAGTTTCGTTCGATCAATGATCCAGCGGCTCGCAGACGATACTTCGATCGAGGCAATTGAAGCCCTGCAGGAGCTGATTGCAGAGCCGGAAGACAGCTACACCCTGGATCTTCTACATATGGCGGCCGAGCAGCGACAGAAGCGTGCAGAGGAAGACTTCGCCCCCCTTCAGCCAGGTGCCTTAAGTGCGCTGCTCCGTGAGGGGCCGCCGACGAACATGGTAGACCTCAGAGCACTGGTGCTCGATGAGCTTTCCGTGATTCAGAAAAAATTGTTGGGTGATGACCTGGATCGGGTAAGCGTGTTCTGGGGCGACAACGGTGTGCCCTACGTTGAGAACATCTGCAGAGACCGCTTTGCCATGCTCATCAGCCGAGAGCTGGAGCAGTTCGGTATCAGGGAGCTCACAGAAGCTGACATGCCCAAATCCAAGCGAGTGGATCTCGCGTTCGCCTGCGGTGACTTTCAGATTCCAATTGAGATCAAGTGCCAGTGGCATGACGAGGTTTGGCAGGGTGCAACCCACCAATTGCATGATCGCTATCTGATTGATTGGCGCTCGCATGGCTGCGGGATTTACCTGGTGTTCTGGTTTGGGGAACTACCGTCCAACACGGGAAAAAGACTGCAGGTTCCGCCCTCGGGCGTCCCTACCCCCCGTACGCCTGAGGCCATGCGGCTAGCCTTGATAGAGTGCCTTCCGGAAGCGTTGCGATCTCGGATTGATGTAGTGGTCATAGATCTCGAAGCTGGAAGAACAAGCCTCACGCCTCGCATCTAGGAGGCTGTAGTTCTCACTCGCAGACTACCTTGGTTTCGCAAGCTCGCATCAATGGCCATACTCGGATGATGTTCGACTCTTTGCTCTTTGATCTTTGCTCTTTGGCCTCAGGCATCGGCTTGAACCTGCGCATTGATGGCCTGTAGCCCCACCCCTATACTCGACGCACCATATACAGGAGCATCAAATGTCCAGACTCGCCGAATTCCGTAAGTTGGAGCAACAACTGGCTGCTCAGCTTGCCGAACTTGAGACCCTCAAAAACGATGATGGCCTGAAGCGCGAAATCGAATTTGAACAAAAGCTCCGTAGCCTGCTCTCGGAGTACGGCTACAGCCTGCGCGATATCATAGCCATTCTTGACCCACAATCTGTCAGTCGACGTGCACCAGCCGCTGTGGCTGAAAAGTCCACCCGCAAGCCCCGTCAGCTTAAGGTCTACAAGAACCCACATACAGGCGAGCGCGTCGAGACCAAGGGTGGTAACCACAAGACCTTGAAAGAGTGGAAAAGCCAGCATGGTGCCGACGAAGTCGAGGGCTGGTTAGCTAAGTAACCCTTCAGAAGCAAAGATTAGGGGCCTCGTGAAGGCCCCTTTTTTATTTTACCCAGAACAGTGATGCCTCTCTGGGCGACCCAACAACTTCTGCCTACTGCACGTTCCAGTAACGCCCTGCTCGTTCTAAGGCCACCGCACCAACTCCAGCTCCTTGAGCCGGATGGCCATCGCCGAGTCTGAGACACCGAATTGCTGGGCCAGTGACACCAGGTGCTGGTTGTTAAATCGGGTGCATCGCGCCAGCGCCAGCTCACGTTCTCCCGACTCTTTCGGGGAGTAGAGAAGCCGATCCGGATTGTTGGGGTCGAGGTGATAGGCAATCACGTCACTGAAGCGCAATTGCCCCTTGCAACAGAACATGAACTCGAACCGTTCTCTCACCAGCTTCTGAGGCATTAGGAAGCAGGCGGCGAAGCGATCGGCTTGTCTCTCTGCAGGTGCACGTGGTGTTTGCAGATGACTGCCGTCAAAAGCGCGGTCGCGGTGCATGATAGTGTCTTCGTGGAGCACAAGATGGCCGATCTCATGCGCGCCGGTGAAGAGCTGGACTTTGTCACCAAACTCAGTCGCGACGGCGATCTTGTTCGATTGACGGTCAATCAGGCCCGCGATACGAGTACCGGCGTTGTGCCGATTGAAATGGGTGTCTCCCAGGGTGGGATGCTCATGGTAGTCGTAGCCGCAGACCATGGCAGCGATCCGGGGGCTGCGCATCATCATCGGCGGAACATCTTGATCTGGCCACAGGTAACGGCGATCACGGTAAATCTGCATGAGCAGATCGGTCGCTGCTTTCTCGATATGGGCTTCGTTCATGGCAAAACACCAGATGTAGGCTCTCAAGCACAATTTAGCCCAATATGTAGTGCTTTCAATATGTGCCTAACCCAATATATAGGTTTTGCCGATGAACGGTACGGCTGGTACTGGCCCGCTAAACTCCGATGGGTTCCGAGATCCCTTATAAGATCCGAGCTCTCGTTAGGAACCAGCCACGCTATCGAAACCCATGGTATTTCCTGTCCTGCGACCAAGGAACATAGTGGACTGGGTCGATCTCGGTGCTGAAGCGGACTCCCTGGACTTTGTGAATCACAATGCCGTCTCGAGCTAGACGTAGGCTTGGCTCCGGCGGAGGTACCAGAGGGACGTACCGGGAGGATTGATCTGAGTCTTTAGGTTCCGCTTCCCAGTACTCTGGGTAATACACCAACCTATCTTCATCCGGTTCCCAGAGACTCACATACTCAGCCTTTTGTGTGTCCTCGAGCCTTTCTACCCCACTGGCCTTGTTGAAAAGAATGACGTTCTGCCCCGGTGACGTATCCTGTTGCACCTGCACAGAGGGAAATAAGATACCGTCGAGATTCAGCTTTTCATGGGTTGCAAGGAAATCGGCAATAGCTTGCGTGATCAGATACCCGCTTTCCGCCGAGTCCGGCATAACTGGCATCGTCAGCTGGCGCTGTAAGTCTTTCAGAAACGCGCAGCGTTCGGTGAGGCTCCTGCGAATTGGATTGAAGTAGCTCAACCCCCGATGCGGACGCATTGAAGCCAGGTCGTTCAGGTTGAGAAGCCTCAGAGGCCGGATTACGTCGAACCGCGCGGTAACTACCATGCTGCCAACCGGAGGGCGCACCTCCGCAATTGCCGTGTGGTCATCTGTTGCGCCGTAAAAAACCGAAATTCCCTTGGCGTTCATTCGGCCAGGAGATCCCTTGCCTCCTGGTACCGGGCCGAGATGCTTTTCAGGGTGAGTCAGCGCTTCCTCCATGCTCTGCTCATCCTGAAACACCCTACCCCGTTGGAATGACGAGATTGGATAACCTTGGCCTGCGATCACAATGGCTGACCGGTCGTCCACCGAGCGCAGATCTTCTATGCCGTCGAAGACCATTGTCAGGATTGACCCCACCAAGGGATTTGCCAGCCGCGATTCGAACTTCAAGCTGTGCTCCATTTTCCGCCAACCGATAGTCAACTCGGACGAAGCCTCTGTTTCCTCTTCGAAACAAGGATCGTCATCATCTGGACAACTCCAAGAGTCGAGCAAGCGCTCATGGATGTCAGAAAGCAGGGTCTCATCGGAACCCAGCATGCGCTCCAGCACGTCATACAGACTTTCACCGATCGGTGGGTAACCATGATGAATCACTGAATTCGGTTGCTGAACCTCACGGAACGAGGCGTGGATTGCCGTTTCGCAGAGTTCCACCAGCTCATCCATGTCCATGACTGGGAGCTCTCGGTCGCAGTAGTCACACTCGCTGATATCGTTCTCCGAAGCATGATCCTGCAGGAAGGTTTCGGTAAGGCAATCGGTACACACCACTTGACGCATCACTTGCTCCTTTGCTGCATTACACGGCGCCTATCTACGTCTAGGCGAAGGCCTCTCGCTGATTTAAGCATTTACCCATCGGGTGCCGCCCTTGCCAATGGTTAGGAGCTGCCATCTCTACTGAAGCTCAGTTCCTCAACGGCCCCAAGTCAATCGCCAGGCAGCGAAGGTCAGTAACCTGTGCAACCATGGTGTCGCTGGCCTCGTGATAGGTGAAGGTGCCGAGGAAATAGAACGTGAAGTACCTTACCAGCCGTGCCTGATCGAGAATTTCATTCACATAGCGCCTTGATCGGTGCTGAGTCATGACCTCATCAGAGACCTGGAGAGAGGCATCTTTGTCCGTAACCTTGTCATAGAAGTTGAATACGAAGCCGGCCCCTTCACGCGGCTCAATCCGGCCACCGCCGTTGTAGACGTATCCTGCAGTGTCAGGTCTGGCCCAAGCCACCTTCTTGAAGTACGAACGCAACGGTATTTCACCACGCCCTGTCACGTTGATCGTTACCTCGGGAAAGAGGTCTTTCAAGGCTTCGCGTGTGTCGTGGTAGTAATCCACTAGCTCACGCAGGTCACCGCTTCGGTGCTTCCGATCGGATCGGGTGCCTTCTGCGCCGCCACCGCCCCGTCGACGAATAGCTCCTGCCTCGTCCTCGTCGCCTGGTGCGGCTCGAGGTGGACGTACCACGGGTTGTTCTGGCTGTGTCGGGGGAACAAAGATATCGATTACCGAAGTGAGTTGGCGTTTTGCCAAGCGTGTGCGGGTCTGTAACTCAGTCTCTCCGGGCAACGGCGCATCGCTACCTTCGTCCTCATCTGGCAGCATCCACTCGCAGTCCGCATGATGGTCATAGTGCTCGTTGTCTTTGTAATGCGGAGATTTGACGCGCGCTTTTTCGGTCGGGTGGATGTAGTAATTGACGGCTGTGATTTTTGGCACCACCTTGAGCGCCCTGCATTCCGGTGATGAGCACTGGAACAGAAAACGGCTACGTGGCTGGTTTTGGTTGAAATAGGCCTGATGAGCACCGCCAATGGTTAATTCTTTGGCCAAATCCACACAGTATGCCCGGGTGATCCTTCGCTTCGTTCGCATCTGCAGCCTCAACGCAAAAGCTTGAGACTAACGCGCGGTGTTTGGAGCGCCAAGGCCTGACCTAGAGCTGTTAGCTAATACCTTGGTCGAACATGGTGTCATCAGAAAGGTGAAGTTGGTAGAGGGTTTGGTCTGTTTCCTGACCAAACCCTCGCCTGGGGTTCGCAGATATTAAGAAGCATCTGTCTCAGGTTCGCCAGTAACTGCCGGCGCGCCTTCTACCGTAGAGAGTAGATCCTCGGCAACGGCTTGACGGTTTGACGCAGACTGGGCCCAGTACACCATGGCTACCCATCTCAACATGAACCACCAAGCGTAAACGGCGTCCGCCGAGTAAAAATCGTCATCATCCATCAGGCCATGAGCGAACGCGTTTCGCAGGTTCGGCCCGAACGCGCTGCAGAACAAAGCCTTCATCTCGAACACGATGTCGCCACCGAATACTGCATCGACGCCATCTACGTCTAGAAGCGTGCTCAGGCCGTTCTCGTTCTCGATACCCTCCAAGTCAGTGTTGGAGGTTTTCAGCCTCGCTCCTTTCATATGAAACCGGACGATATTCTCCAGTTGGGGGATTAGGAAGTGCACTGCCATGCCGAAATCACCCGTCATTCCCCAATACAGCCCCTTGCCGACCATGTGCGCCCGATCAGGCGGTACTAAGGCCGACGCTTTGGCAAGTTCAACCAGATCCTGCTCTTTATAGCAGTGTTCCCGCTGTATAACGCCCAGTGCTGGAATCACGCCGCCTTGCACGGTTAGGTTGCGTGTGAGCGCGTGGTTTTTGACCATTTCTGCCCAAACGCGCTCCTCATTATCCTGCGAGGGCTCAGCGCCTAATGACATAGGTTTGGTCTTAGCGATCACACGCCCACCCTTGTCGAGATATGTCGCTTCACTTAGCGCACCGATCAACCCTACGCGCAGCGTGTTCAAGGCTGCTTGGCGAGCGGCCTCTTTCTGGGCAAATGGATAAAGCGCAGCTAATGCACGGAGAGCTTCAACCGGGGACTTGCCCGAAACCTTCTCCAACGCATCACTGACCAAGCCTGAGATATCTGTAGGCGGCGTCGAGATCACGCGCATCATCCCCACCGCACGATTGCCTGCATCTGCGATGCGTTGAGGCAATCGAATCAATAGCTCGGTGATGCCAAGCTGACCCCTGAATCGCTGCGGTACCTTTCTGTAGATCTGTAATGCCTTCTCGAGGTTGTTCAGCGCGATCAGCGGCTGCGCGCCCTCTCCATCACCAAGCACCTCAGCTTCTGCCACCCACGTATTGGCCAGGGCTGCTGTCATGCGTGCCGATGAAACAGGGTCTTTAGCTGCGCGGTACGCGTCCATGCTCAACTCATAGCAACGTCGAGCCCGTAGGATATGGCCACTGCGCTCTGAATCCCGGCCGACTTTTTCCAATCTGGACGGCAGATCTGCTGCTTGGCTGTGCACCACGCGATGCTCAAGTATCAAGGTAGCGATTGGCGCCAGCATGGGGGACGGGGCGTCAAATTCTTGGTCGAGTGCCTCGAACAAACGATTCGACAGTTGTTCTGCGATTTCCTTGCCGGCCTTCCCCAGCCTTGGCGCCAGCATTAGTGCACGACCCCAGCAATCTTCGCCGCCGCGCCACCAAGTGTCGTCATCCAGCGGCACTGTCTGGTATCCCGCAAGCGCCGCCTGGGCATGCTTGATGTGACGCCGTCCCGGTATGATCCAAAGGACTTCTGCAACGCGAGTTTTCACGAGGCCAGTACTGAGCTCATCGGTCACGGCTTCGAGGAAGTTGAGCTCATCGCCCGTTACATCGGTAATGTCCAGTGACCGCTTGTCCTTCAGGA
Organism: Pseudomonas sp. MF6767; assembly: GCF_016405475.1. Classification (NCBI taxonomy): domain Bacteria; kingdom Pseudomonadati; phylum Pseudomonadota; class Gammaproteobacteria; order Pseudomonadales; family Pseudomonadaceae; genus Pseudomonas; species Pseudomonas sp. MF6767. The sequence goes on from NZ_JAEKCY010000017.1 coordinate 17,925, forward strand.
TCGCGAAGGGGCTGAGGGGCTCATTCGGATTTGAGGGGTTTAGCATCATGGAGCAGAGGTCAGACAGGAGCCAAAGCACCCGGGCCTGGGCGAACTCCTCGCTAGCCAACTTTGCTCTCGCGGCGTCAGCTAGTGCACGCCATATATCCTCGTAACGAGCTGCCACACCCTCGAGTGCGGTGGCGAGGTCGACTGCGTGTAGTGCCTCTAGGGTCAGTGGCGTGCTTTCAGGATAACGATAGAACTCTAGCGACACAGCTAATCCTCATGAGGGGGCGACTTAGAGCGGCACACGCGCTCGGAGCGTGATCATATCCGCTATCCATGGCTGTTGATTACGAGTAGCTCATTCGGCGGTTAAGCCAATAATTGCCATTTGCCATTACGCAGATCAGAATAGCCCAGCGAAAAACTTCGACGATCACGAACGATCTGGGATGGGAATGACAGTTTCAGGAAGAAACAGCGGCGAAGCACGGCGGGCACTCCCCTCGCGTACCGTAGTCCAGTGCCCGCGAATCTACCTACCTAAGAGTTCGCCCGGCATCACTTGCCGTCACCTCGTCAGTTACGACGTTCGGCGCCACCACGCTCCCCGCCAGCACCTCTCACTGATGGCATGTTTCTGCACACCATTCGATTCGAAACGGCTGATCGATGACTCGTCAGCACGTCGTTCTACGCTGGCGGACTTTCCAGCGCATTTTCCCGAGATTGTGGGGTTCACGGTGACCCGCATGGAGGGACGGACGCTGCTCCACCCTCTCCTTCCCATTACTGCTCACCAACCATGGGCCGCATCATGAGTTCTGCGATACCTGATCCTCAGCAAGGCCAGAAGGCTGCCGCTGACCGCTACAGTGCTCGAGAACAAGGCTTGGGCTACATTTTTCAGCCCCGCTTTGCGTTATATCAAGCGCTGGATCTCCCAGAAGACACTGCGATTCTCATCGAAAAAGAAGATGACCTGGATTTCGAGGACGCCTCGGGCATAAAAACCCTAGCATCCCTGAAACATAAGGCAGTAGGTGACCGGCTGAATGACCTGTCCATCGACTTCTGGAAGTCCGTCAATATCTGGCTTACTCGATATAACGCCAATGGGCGCATCGAGTCGAACTTCCAGTTTTTTCTTTTCACCACCTCAACTGTGGCACCCGGATCGTTCCTGGAATTTTTTCTCCATGGCGCCGACACGACCAACGCTCTACCCAGCGTATGGGAAGTGACGGATGCCACGCTGCACACCAGTGAATCCAAAACACTTGGGAATGTGAAGGTGCTGTTCTCGAGCCTGTCCGACGCCGAGAAAGAAGACTTTGTCTCCAGGATCTCCATCGTCGACGACGTTCCGCGGATTCAAGACCTTCCGGCGCTAATCAAAGGCCAAAAAATGCGCGCAATCCGCCCTGAGCATCGAGACGCGGTTTTCGAGCGCCTGGAGGGATGGTGGAACGACTTGATCATCCAAATGCTGTGTGACCCTGACTTTAATCCGATCTGCGGTTCTGACGTATCAGAGAGGCTCCATGCGTTCAGCGAGGAGTATCGCGCCGATAACCTGCCCATCACCTTTGAAGACGCTGAGCCCGAAGCGCCAATTGAAGTGGCAGCCGATAACCGCTTGTTTGTCGTCCAGCTACGGCACCTGCAGCTCAGTCAAGGCCGGGTTAGGAGCGCAATACTCGATTACTACCAGGCTTTCGAACAGCGATCGGTTTGGGCGCGCCAGCGCTTAACAGGGGCCGGAGAAATCGAAGCCTACGAGGAGCGGCTAACCAAGGAGTGGAAGCGACACCGGGACATCATCTTTGATGACGCATTGGAAGTGGTTGAAGAAGACCGATCTGAGTCCGGTCTCGTGGCTGCTGGGAAGAAGCTATACACTTGGGCAGAGGTCGAGGCTCAAAAACTGGAGCACCTTAAGATTCGAGCCCGTGTTACGGCCCCTTACGTGGTGCGAGGTAGCTACCAAATCCTCGCCAATAAACGCCCGACGCCTCCCGTGTACTGGCATCCACAACTCTTGGATCGCCTTACTGACGGCTCAGGAGAGTCGGAATGAATCGATGGGATCAGCGTCCGTTTGAAACCAAAAACCTTTTCAACCCGGCCTTCTGCGCGGTGGTTCTGATGCGCTCGATCAAGGCGTACACAACTATAGATCCGCGGGGTATGCCGTTTTCACTGTCACTTCTGATACTGCCACTGGCGCTTCATGAAGAATCGCGAACGGTAATTCTTGAATATGCCAGAAGCTACTTGCTCAAGGCGGTCTCGGTACACCCGCAATTGCTAATTGGTTTCCCAGAGCGTGTCACAGAGATGATGCCCTACGCATTCGAGGCCTTTGGGGTTGCGCACCAATCGGACTGTTTTGAAGCCACTGCAGAGGGACGTCTGCTGCCCAAGGCCCGCCGGCTTAAGGCAACCGTCGACGGCACAAAAGAATCAATGGAATGTCAGCAGACGGCCATTTTGCTCGGCAAAGAGTTTGCCCGAATCGCGGACAGAGTAACGGTCTACACGGCATTTGGAATACGACCATGAAAATCAGCTCCATCCACATCTACAGCCATGATGGCCAACGCCGCGACGTGAATTTCGAGATCGATGGTCTCAATGTGATCACTGGGCGCTCTTCGACTGGTAAATCGGCGCTGTCCGACATCATCGAATATTGCATGGGCCGCTCTGAATTTAACGTGGCCGAAGGTGTGATTCGGGACAAGGTGTCCTGGTTCGCGGTGATCTACCAATTCGAAGATGTACAAGTGCTGGTGGCAAAGCCTGCGCCTCCGAGGGGCGGTGACAGCTGCCGGATGGCAATGACGCGCACGGGAGAATTTGTTGCCCCGCCCGATTTTGCCGAATTGATCGCCAATACCGATGACATCGCAGTCACCTCTCTGCTTTCCCGCCAGCTAGGTATCCCAGAGAACCGCACAGAGGTGGCTGAGCAACACACCCGGGTCAGCTACGAAGCGTCTATCAAGCATTCTTATTACTACCTCTTCCAAAAGCAGGGCCTGGTCACCAGTAAAGATCAGCTTTTTTACCGTCAGAGCGAGGCGTTTCAACCTCAGGCCATCAAGGACACGTTGCCTATATTACTGGGTGCTTCGACCAATGAGCGGTATGAGCTGCAGACGAAACTGCGAACCGCACAGCGTGACCTGAGAGCCCATGCGAAGCTGGTCGATCAGTCTAAGCAGGTGATCGGCAACAGCCGCAATATGGCCGTTGGCTTGTTGGCCGAAGCCAAAGCCGTCGGTATTCTGCCAGCCGATCATGATGCCGGTGAGATTGAAGAGATTCTAGTGGCGCTCCGCATGGCTGGACAGTGGGTGCCTGCCGCGATGCAGCCTCAAGCCGAAGATAAAGCACCGAAGTTAGAGCTGGAGTTGGCGAAACTTCGCAAGGGTCGGCGCGAGATCAAGTCGAAGATCGAAGCAGCGCAAAACTTTGAGCGCAGAGCAGGTGGGTTCGAGCGCGAGGCTGTTGAGCAAATTGACCGCTTGGCATCTATCAAAGCCTTGCCCAAGAACACTGCAACCGGTGAATGGCAGTGGCCTTTCGCAGAAAAAAATCTGGGTATGGACACCCCCATTGCCAAGGCTTTGATCAGTGAGCTCAAATCCCTTGAAGTAGAAATGCAGACGGTGCTGGGCCAGCGTCCTCACCTACAGGATTACCTCGCAGAGGAAACGCAACGGCTGCGAGACACGAACCAGCTCATCACGGAACGAGAAGCTGAGTTAGCAGCTGTGATCGCTGCGAATACGCTGCTGGCTCAAGCCCAGAAGCAAAGCGACGCGGCCAAATACGTGGTCGGCCGCGTTAGCCTCTTCTTGGAAGGCTACGTTCCGGATAACTCCTTGAAGCAGCAACAAGCTGAACATCGGCGTAAAGAACTTCGGGTCAAGGAGCTCGAGAAAGCATTGGGAGGCATCGATGTCGATGATCGCCTGGCCTCGATCCTGAACAGCATTTCTGCCCAGATGGGCGTCTACAACAAACGTTTCAAGTCCGAATTTTGCAATCTTCCCGCGCGACTTGATTTGAAGCGTCTCACGGTAGTGTTTGACCGGCCCGAGCGACAGGTGCCGATGTCCAAAACGGGAGGTGCTGAAAACCATCTCGCCTACCATCTATCTGCGCTGCTGGCCCTTCACTGGTACTGCGCCGAGAGCAAGAGCCCCATGCCTCGGTTCCTTATGATCGACCAGCCCACACAAGTGTACTTTCCATCTGAGGAGGTCTACAAAGCCGTGGATGGGTCAGTCGAAACGACTGAACAGTCGGATGCCGACATGGACTCGGTGCGCAAGCTCTTCAACCTGCTCTACAAGTTCGCGGTTGAGGACGTGCCTGGGTTCCAGATTATCGTGACTGAGCACGCCAACCTGCGCGACGACTGGTTCCAGAAGTCGCTCGTGGAAGAACCCTGGAGCAAGCCACCAGCACTGGTACCTGAGGACTGGCCGCTCAAGAGCCCAGCGGGCGAGTGAGCCCCGGCTGTCTCTCTTGGCCAATAAAGGGAGGCAGGTTTCACCAATCAACCCCTTCATTTTTCGATAATGGATTAATCATGACCCTTTCAGCAGAACAGTTGTTTGATGAGTTGAAGCAAGCGATTGACCGCTCAGTCGCGGAAGAGTCTTTCGCGATAGTCAAATCTGCAGCGGAAGCTGGCGGGATGGTTGGAGGCGAAAAGGACGGAAACGTCACGACGCTGGAGTACCAATACGGGTACACCGACTCCACCCGGGCCCAAGTCACCCTCGCGATAAAATCCTGGGATACCAGTTCCCCTGGCCAGATGAAGCCTGACCGCAACAAGATGACCATAGAACTGATCCGCGATGGTCGGATTGAGCAGAGTCATACGGATTCGTACGAAGACTGATCGAGGTTTGCTTATGCGCCGATGCCTGACCTCGTAGTACATGGCTAGCTGAGGATCAGGCATCATGAATGAGTGTGTTCGGACTCCACTTGCTGGAAACTCTGGAGCCGCTCAGTTTTTTTAAAAAAACAGCGCGTTTGTTTGTATTCAAAGCATAAGCGCAGCCAAAGGCTGCGAAGAAGGCGATCTCCCCCTCAGCCCCTACGGGGCAATGCAGATGCGAGCCTGGCAACCGAGACCAAATCTGGAAACCGTCAAAAGCAAAAACCGAACCGGCAAAACCGCGTGTGAACCTTGCAGATCACCTGCGGCTGCACACCACTCGCTTTTTTCTTGTCCTCAAATATAGAACTCCGTCTCGCGAAAAAAATTTCAAGGGGGCATGCAGGGAAATAGTTGAAATACAGAGAAAGTCACTGATTCCATAAGGTTAATCAGTGAAAACAACTAGATTGCGGTGCGCGATGGTCACGGGCACTCCGCGCCGGGAAAGCTGCAGGCTTATCCCGATGCCGGCCTGAACAGGTTCTTCGTTGAGACTGGCGGGAAGGTCTCTGTGGTACTGTCAGATGCTCTACGTCGGGTACTTCCGCTGAAAATAGTTTGCGGGCCTTTCTCGCCTGACATTGGCCAGGAGAATCTATGTCGCTGAAAGCAGCTTTCGCCACTGTACTGAAAGCGATGCGCATTAGCCGCGGGTTGACGCATAAAGATATGGCCTTAGCGAGCAGCCGTGGCTACATGCTGAAGCTGGAACACGGCCGATCAAGCCCTACGGTAGAGAAGCTGACTGCGATAGGTGATGCGATGGGGCTCAGCCCTTTGACCCTTCTCACACTGACGTTGAGCGTAGAGAGCGGTCAATCAATTGATACCCTGGTACAGCAGCTGAAAGCTGAAGTTGCAGATCTGGAGACCAATGGCGCGTTCAGCGGCCTGGTAGTCTCATCAGCGACTCCGATCTGCATAACAAAGCCCTCATCGGCACGCCGGCACAAGGCTATTGACCCGTCATCGCAAGCTGAACTGTGCTTTGCCGAGTAGCAGAGGTTGCGATCGCCGAGTGTCAGAGTCCAAGGTCAATCGAAAACAGGATATCCGTAAGCTCAACTGGAACGGCCTTCTCTTCTACAAGGCGTTTTAGCACCTGATAAATCACATGTGACCGTAACTGTTCCCGGGCAGGGACGTAGCTGCTGTCGGTGCGCGGCAAATCCGCGCTGGGCAGGACGCGCTCAAGCACTGCAAACGCTACGGCGCCAACGTCTTGCTTGTAGATGCGAGTCAAACTGTCCAGGCCCGGTTTACGGCGGTAGCTGGCGACTGCATCAACCACTATCGCCATGAGAGAATCACGATAGTGCTCAGCGGCGCACAACCACACCTGCGCTTCCTGCTCAACCTTCAATGCCCTGTCCTCCTCGCTTCCAATCGGCGCGCAATATTCGACCAAAGCGCGCTTGAGCGCTAGGGGTCGGGTGCAGTTCTACCATCTAGGGATTTCCGAACATGCACATTCAGCTTGATCTGAACCGTAACGACCGCGACGCACTGCTACGACACTGTCAAGAGTTTGTTCCTGACAGCGGAGATACCCGTGAAGACGCCCGCCTGGCTGAGGCTTTGGAGGCGCTAATCGCTGCATTGGAAGACGCTATTTGAAGTGCAGAAGAGACGTCGTCGAAAGCCGCCTTAATCGACCAGTTGAGGCGCCAGAGATGCGAAGGAGTACATATGTACTCTTGGGTTTAATCACCCATCGCGAGACGCTACCAAGATTATGGTCTCACTGAGAATTAGGCGTATGAAGAGCAGCGCCACGATCCATTCACCTCCGCAACACAGCCCTGACATAGCCTTGTAAGCAGATGGCTTTGTTGGGGATCCGTTTAAGTAATCTCGCCCCAGCGCTCCCTTCGTCTGTTCCGCTTGGCCCGCCTCGTGAAATCCGTAAGAATGTCATCTGGCCATTACCAACTGTACGGAATACTCATATGCCACGGAAGCGCAAAGGGAGCGGCGGCGGGCCGATCGCTCTGTACGCCTTGTTATTCGTTGTTGCCCTTTTGGCGCAAGTTCCAAAGCAAGCGTGGATCGCCCTTGGAGTTATCTTGGGCGTAAGTGCGTTGGTATGGGCCGTCAGACGCGCCACCCAGGCAAAGCGTTACGCGCCTGAAGATGACATTGTTGCGGAGATCGCCGCTGAATCTCGACAGGCAACCTCCTCCAGTCTCACCGTCCAGTTCGGCACCAGTACCCGCGAGCGAGACTTCCATACTGTCCAAGTCGGTTCGTCCAGCGATAGTCAGAACTACGCCATCCCAAAGCCAAGTGCAAAGCCCATGGGCGTTCGCTGGCTTGCAGAAGGTGAGTCCATCACCGTGGCCGGATTGGCTATCCCGGGTGGAATGCTCTACATCACCGAGCGGGCAACCCAGTTCGGTCAGACTGAACCGTCCCTGATTGATGCAACGCTTCGAGTCGCACGCTCACCCATGAGCCTTACCGAGCGGCAGATGCCCTATTGGCCAAGTTACCGAAGCATCACGCCTGAGGCGCGGCGAGCGTATCTGCAATGGTTGGCAGGAGGTCGCCGCCAGCCTGCGGATGCGGGATACGTGTTCCTGTTTTTTTACGGGCTGGAACGCCGCGCGCTGATCGATGCACCGAGCGATCCTCAGGCTAAGGTAGAGATTGCTGCCATCAAGGCCGAGGTCGAACGCTTGCTTGGTCTCTACGGCGACAACCATTCTTTCCGCGGCTACGCTACCCGCTTTCTCGCCCATATCGACGCGGGTTCTTTTCAGCCTCAGAGCTATATGAGTGAACCGATTGCCAGTGCCGCAGATGGGTACGAGCTGCCCATGCCACTGAGAGTCGCGCTGGGTCAGATGGCCGTGGATAAATACCCTCTCAATCCGAGCTGGGCATTGGCCTGGGCGCTCGCAGAGCCCAACATTTCCAGACGCACACCTGTGACCCGTTGTCCTGAGCAATTCGCAGCGCTCTTCAAAAACCAATTCGCAAAACGTTATCCCAACGGCATTGTGCTTCCTCAGAACAAGACCAAGCTGAAGATTGCCTATCGCCCCGCTTCTTCCGGATTGAGCATCCCGGCAGCAGCCGTGGGCGACCTCCCCGATGTCGCCGCAACCTCAGGAACGCGTAACAAGCTGCAGGGTATAGTGGAAGAATGCACCACCGTTCTAGACGCTTACAGTCGATATCTGGGGCGCAACCCAGACGCTGGATATAGTCTGGAAGCCATCCTGCAGTTGCCAACAGAACTCTGGCCTGCTGAAGCAAAAGCCGAACTCGAACAGTTGGCACAACGCGTCGGCGGCGAAACTATCTGCATGAGTTTCGCTGAGCTGGCAGGCCGTTTCAAATCCGCCGGCGCGCTTTCCCGCGACAAAGTCGTGGCACTCGCACGGGCCTTGGAAAGCAAGCGGATCGGATTAGAGCCCGATGTGCTTTCTGGCAGCCGTACGCCCAAGGCAGAAGACACCATCGCACTGTTCGCAGCGGACTCTGATGAAGGTACTCTTCGTTCGACCGATGCTTACAGCGCTGCAGCAGTTACTTTAGACCTGGCCAGTGCAGTGGCTGCGGCAGACGGTGACACCTCGCTAGAAGAGGTGAGTCTGCTGTCCGGCCACATTGACTCATGGGATCACCTCTGCGTCGCGCATCGAAAACGCTTGAAGGCGCACCTCCAGATTCAACTGAAGCAACCGCCGACACTGGCAAGCCTCAAGAAGAAGCTTGAGCCGCTGACGATCGAGGCCAAGCGGAAAATTGCCAGCTTCCTGGCCCACCTGGCACAAGCGGATGGCGAGGTGACGCCACAGGAAGTTAAGCTCCTTGAGCGCGTATACAAGTCGCTCGCCCTCGATCCGCAGTTCGTCTACAGCGACCTCCACAGTGCAGCTGTTCGTCCCTCCCATGGAGTGGAGGCACTGACTGCGAATGCCGCGCTGGCCACTGCGACACAGACATCAGAAAGCACTGGCTCTGGCTTTGCACTGGACATGGACAAGGTCGCTCGCTTGCAACAAGAAACGGCAGAAGTGTCGGCGCTCCTGGCCAGCGTCTTCAATGAAGAATCGCTGACTGAGACGCCTAGCGCCTTGGAGCCCGAGGCGCCCCAACGGCAGGAAGAAAGTACCGCCGAACAGCTTGCTACCGTACATGGCCTGGACGTCGAGCATTCAGCGTTCCTTCGGCTTCTGGTGTCACGGGCTGAGTGGAGTCGTGCCGAGCTGGAAGACGCAGCCAGTGATATGGAACTGATGCTGGATGGCGCCTTGGAGCGGATCAACGAGACAGCGTTCGAGCTGTTCGACATGCCCGTGACCGAAGGTGATGATCCCATCGAAATCAACCCCGACATTCTGGATGAGCTAGCCCTATGAGTAAGATACGAGCCAAGGATCGCGACGCGGTCATTCAATCGCTGCGTGCGGGCGTAGTGCCCCGTGTTGGGCAGCATCTCATCCAGGTAGGTCGAGCGGGTGAACTCGATTCGCTGCTCAAAGATGTGGATCGTCTCGCGGATGGCGGCTCGGCTTTTCGCGTCGTCGTTGGCGAGTACGGCGCGGGCAAAACCTTCTTCCTGAACCTAGTACGCGGCATCGCCATGGAGCGCAAGCTTGTCACCATGCACGCCGATTTGAATCCAGACCGCCGGCTTCACGCTTCAGGTGGCCAAGCGCGCTCACTTTACTCGGAGCTGGCCAAAAACATGGCCACCCGCACCAAGCCAGAAGGCGGCGCTCTGCAGGGTATCGTTGAGAAGTTCATCTCCCAAGCTAAAACGGAAGCCAAGACCAAAGGTGTCGAGAGTGAGGCGGTCATTCGTGAGTACCTGGCAGAGCTCACCGAGATGGTCAATGGGTATGATTTTGCCGACGTCATTGCCGCCTACTGCCGCGGCTTCGAGGAAGGTAACGAGCAGCTCAAGGCTGACGCCATTCGTTGGCTACGCGGGGAATTCTCCACCAAGACTGACGCCCGCGCTGCTCTGGGCGTGCGGACGATCGTCGATGATGCTTCTGTCTACGACCAGCTGAAATTGCTGTCACGATTCGTACGCCTGGCTGGTTTCGGCGGCTTGATGGTATGCCTGGATGAACTGGTCAACCTGTACAAACTGGCAAACACCCAGGCCCGTAACGCCAATTACGAACAGATTCTGCGCATCCTCAACGATTCGTTGCAGGGTTCCGCTGAAGGCCTGGGTTTTGTATTGGGCGGCACACCAGAGTTTCTGATGGACACTCGTCGGGGGCTCTACAGCTACCCTGCCCTGCAATCCCGCCTCGCTGAAAACAGCTTTGCTAAGTCTGGCCTGGTCGACCTTTCTGGGCCTGTCATTCGACTCAGCAGCCTGACACCTGAAGACTTCTACGTGCTTTTGCAGAAGCTGCGCAATGTTTACGCCTACGGTGAGCCTGAGAAGTTTTTGCTGCCGGATGAAGCCATCCCCGCTTTCATGGCGCACTGTAATCAGCGCTTGGGCGAGGCATATTTCCGGACGCCGCGCACGACCATTACGGCTTTCATCAACTTGCTCGCGGTGATCGAGCAAAACCCTACCGCGGATTGGCGAACCTTATTGGGCGCCGTGGAGCTGACCAAGGATGAGGCCGGGCAGCAAGATCTAGAAGTTGAGGCCGACGATGAGCTCGCCAGCTTCAAGCTCTGACTCTTCTTCGTTCGAGCGTTTACACCCGGAGGTTCAGCAATGGATCTGGTCACAGGGGTGGACGTCCCTGCGTGATGCGCAGGAGTGGGCGGTACCGGCATTGGTGGGCGCCGATCGCGATGTGATCATTGCAGCGTCCACTGCCGCAGGTAAAACAGAGGCCGCATTCCTGCCGATCCTGACCAACCTGCTCAACAACAGTGATCCAGCCGGCGCGGTGCTGTATATCAGCCCGCTCAAGGCGCTGATCAACGACCAGTGGGACAGGCTTAGCCGGTTATGTGAGAGGCTCGAACTGCCCGTCGTTGCTTGGCATGGCGATGTGGCAGCAAGCAAGAAACAACGGTTTTTGAAATCGCCTGAGGGCATCTTGCTGATCACTCCGGAGTCCCTAGAAGCCCTGTTCGTAAACAGAGGCTCAGGCTTACCAGGGGCTTTTCAGAACCTTCGCTACATCGTCGTCGATGAGCTTCATGCCTTCATCGGAAGTGAGCGTGGAAAGCAGCTGCAATCGCTAATGCAACGGGTTGAAATCGTCGTGGGTAGAACGCTGCCCCGTGTAGGGCTTTCGGCGACGCTTGGGGAGATGTCGCTGGCCCGCAAGTTCCTGAGGCCGGCGTGCCCGGATGGCATCACGGTTATTGAGTCAAAGTCCTCTGGCCAAGAGCTCCAGGTACAGGTGCGTGGCTACATTGAGCAGCCCATGCAGCAGCTGGTGGTGGAACACCCGGGGAATGCGTCAACAGATGAAGGCGCAGAGAAGGAAGACACCTCAGGTACCAAAGTGGCTATCGCAGGTCACCTGTACAAGGTGCTGAGGGGGCATAACAACCTGATCTTCCCCAACAGGCGCCAAGAGGTTGAATGGTTTGCCGACCGTCTGCGCTCACTGTGCGAGAACGATGGTGTTCCGAACGAGTTCTGGCCGCATCACGGTAGCTTGTCCAAGGAGCTACGCCAGGATGCCGAGCGGGCGTTGAAAGCGGGAGATCCTCCAGCTTCTGCCGTATGCACTACCACCCTGGAACTGGGTATAGACATCGGTAGCATCAGGACGGTCGCACAGATCGGCTGTCCTCCCTCTGTGGCAAGTCTCAGGCAAAGGCTTGGCCGCTCGGGTCGCCGCGCCGGTGAGCCTGCGATGCTCAGGACGTACTGCCGGGAGCGCCCTTTAACAGATAAGTCGGATCTCTCCGATCAGTTACGTGAGGGCCTTGTCCAAACAGTCGCCATGATCCGATTGCTGATCAGTGGATGGTTTGAGCCGCCTCGATCGGGAGGCCTACACGCTTCGACACTGGTGCAACAGTGCCTATCCTCAATTGCTCAGCTCGGCGGTGCTTCTGCGGCGCAATTATGGGGAAATCTCATCGCAAGCGGCAGTTTTGCGAGCGTCACCAAGCCTGATTTCCTGGGTTTGCTCAAGGGTATGGGTGAGAAGGAATTGATCGTCCAGGACAGCTCAGGACTTCTGCTACCAGGCGAACTCGGGGAGCGGTTGATCAACCACTATGAGTTCTACACCGCCTTCACAAGCGATGAAGAGTTTCGTTTGCTCCGGGATGGGAAGCCACTTGGCTCGCTGCCCGTCAGCAAACCCCTGACCAAGGGACAACGCATCATCTTCGGCGGAAGGCGTTGGCAGGTTCAGGATGTCGACCTCGAAGCAAAGGTGATCGTGGTCACACCGGCGCGGGGCGGCGAGCCTCCTCAGTTTGATGGGCTTGGTGCCCAGGTGGATGATCGTGTCAGGCTTGAAATGCGAAACGTGTTGATGGAGACCACATCCTGCCCCTTCCTAGACAAACACGCTCAAGCGCTCCTAGACGAGGCTCGGAATAACTTCCGCGCTCTCGGGTTGGGTGACGCGGCGATAATTGGCTCTGCCAGCGTAAGCCATGTGGCAACCTGGCGAGGGGATTACACCAACGATGCGCTGGCCTTGTTGCTCAGGCATGTGGGTATTCAGTGTGAAAACACCGGGCTATTCCTGGAAGTTGCATTCGGGGCGGAGGACACATTGCGAGCGTTGCGCGTGGTCGGTCAAATGGACATCTCGAACGTAGAACCGATCTTGGAAAATGTCGAAAACATGATCCGAGAGAAATGGGATTGGGCCCTTCCCCGCCCGCTTCTTATGAAGTCGTTCGCCTCAAGCCATCTTGATCTCCAAGCCGCGGTCACCACAGCTCGACTCCTTACACTGGAGTCGCAGGTTGGCAACGAATAGTACTTCGCTCTTCTCCACGCCCATGATTTCGGCCGCTTATGTGTAGGTGGCTGCATGGGCTTTGAGCGAGCTGGCTTCGGCTATACAGATACTGGTAAGCCTGAAGTTAGAGGGTATGGCAGGCGCTGGTTCGCATGGGGACTACCTGGCTCGGATCGCGAGCTGCGAATTCTGGCAGGAGTACAAATATACTCAGCGATGTGCTAATGGGTTCAAGGTTCTCTGGACTACGCCTGCGAGCCATCCGCCTCACTCGATACGCGCAAAGCCATGAGCTCAGCCTCTGCGGTGGTGAGTTTGTGTGCCAGATCCACCTCCCTTAGCTTCGCGGCTGCGAATTGCGACTGAGACTCACCAGCCTCTTTAGCCTTTGCTTCCAACTGTTGAGCGAGCAGTTCCTTCGCACCTTCCGCACGCGCAGTAGTAGCATTGGCAATGTTCAGCTCACCCCGCAGGGTTTCGACAGCCTCACGATGTTGCGAGGCTTCCCTGGCATGCTGGCGATTTTCGGCAATGAAGCGCTCGTTATCCCGGATCAATCGGGTGATCTCCTCCTGCTTGACCATGAGCGTCTGCTGAAGGACGGTCAGCTCCTGCTGCAATTGATAGAGCTGGGACTCGTGGCGGTTCAGATCTTGGTCTCGCTGCTCCTTGATCGAAGCACGGTAGTGTTCCAGGGCCTCCCGGGCATGCATATGCTTTTGCTCCAGAGACTGGATCTGCACATCCTTCTCTTGAATCCGGACTTCGAGATCACTGTTGCTCTGGGTGAGCCTGGCGTTGCGCGTGATCTCAGTCTGCAGTGTGGACTGAGTGGTCTTAAGCTCTTCAGTTTGAGCAGCCAAGACATCTCCTTGCGCCCTGAAATGGAGCTTGACTTCATCTAGCTCGCTCTCAAGTGCCTCGGCTCGTGAGACCAATAGCTTACGTTCGTGCTCGAACTCTGCACGTGCCTCAAGAAAGGCCTGGCTGCCCTCTTCCTGGACTTGATCCAACAAGCTTTCGACGACCCCGCGCAGCGCGCCGCTCATGCGTTCACGAGGGTTCGCTTCTGATCCTGGTGATTCCAGCTGCTTTAGATACCGAGCGATCGTGGTCTTTGAGCCCGTATTTCCAATCTCCACTCGGACTGCATCAATGCTGGGATAAACACCACGCATCAGCAGGCTGTTCCGCGCCTTTTGCACTACCGCTAGGTTAACGCCGCCTCGCGCCATACACCCTCCAGACGATTTCGTGTCATGCCACATGTCATGCCATTACATGATAGGAAATGCTAAACCTTGCTGGAAATTTGCCGACAACTGGCAAGATATAATCGAGGGTTATAGCTTGCTAGGCCTAGCTGCGGGGGTAAGATGGCCTGAAAGGCGGTACAAATGGCCAGGGCGAGCCATCGAAGGTTGGGATGGGTAAATATGGTGGTTGAAGTGGCCAGCAAGGCAGACAGATACTTGGAGGCGAGCGTTCGTCAGAACACGTCGAAGAGCTACGCTGCCGCCCTCTCCCATTTCGAAGTCACCTGGGGCGGGTTCCTGCCCACCACAACTGAGTCCGTAGTGCGATACATCGCTGAATACGCCGACCAGCTGGCGCTGAGCACGCTGAAGCAACGCTTGGCTGCGCTCGCAAACTGGCATCAAAGCAACGGCTTCCCCGACCCCACTAAAGCGCCTAAGGTCAGGCAGTTGCTGAAAGGCATCCGGGCGGTGTACCCCGTGCAGCAGAAGCAAGCAGCTCCTCTGGCGTTACTGCACCTCGAAAAAGCAGTGGCGCACCTGGAGGATGAGGTTGCTCAGGCAAGAGCAGCCGGCAACATGGCCGCCCTTCTCAAAGCGACCCGCGACATCGCCTTGCTCACCATCGGTTTTTGGAGGGGGTTCCGCGGAGACGAGTTGGCTAGGCTCACGATCGAGAACACGCATGCAGAGCGATACGTCGGGATCAGATTCTACCTGGGGTCTTCCAAAGGAGACCGGCACAACACCGGCCGTGAGTACAAGACGCCATCGCTGAACAAGCTCTGCCCAGTGGAGGCGTACCTGAACTGGATCGAAGCTGCAGGTCTAACTCGCGGCGGAGTGTTCCGGGGAATTGATCGCTGGGGAAACATCAGCCATCGGCCTCTCGCGGCGCACAGCCTGATACCCCTCCTCCGCGACACGCTAGATCGGTGTGGTTTGCCGTCGGAGATCTACAGTGCTCATTCGATCCGCCGAGGATTTGCCTCCTGGGCGGCAAGCTCAGGTTGGGACATCAAGACGCTAATGGAGTACGTGGGTTGGAGCGACATGAAGTCAGCACTCCGTTATGTAGAACCAGCTCAGCAATTTGGTGGGCTCATCAGAAAGCTTGAAGGCTGATCGCAGGGGCTCAGCCACATGATCGCCCTCACGTATTGCAAAATTGCCCCGATCCAATGACTGCCATGAAGGGTACGCATGCAAAAACTCGCGCCTGAAAAACGTAAAATGCTTCGTGAGTTCCTGAAAGCTTACGATCAGAGGATGTGGTTTCTCGTTTCCTATGCCCGAGATGCTGACGTACTGAAATATGATCCCGAGTATGCGACCACAAATGAAAGCATTCGCCAGCTTGGTGCGAAGGCCCTGGGTGAGCTTCGAGCTCAGATATTGGCCCACGGGCTTGAGATCCCAGCCTTTGCAAAAGCGATTGAGGTAGGCGAGAGGAATCTCAAAAAGATAATCGCCCACCAACCCAGGAGTGGCGTACGCTGGCATCTCAATAACGCGCGCCACGAGGTGTTGAATGAAATGAGGAAGGATTGGGCAAACGTACGCATCACCATCCAATACATCCATCCGGATGCATGAGCACGCACTCCCAGGCTGGCACGCTAGATACTCACCTATGATCCAGCTGCACCTGTCGCATGCGGATGAGCTGCGGACAGGGTTCCCCCCTTCTCTCGCATCGGAATTGATGCGCAGCGCGATCGCTTACAGACCAGCGAGCCTGGTCATCCACGCTCGCACGCGTGATAGACAAATTTCATTTGGAGCCGCCTGGCCGCACTAATGCGCCGCCCCAACTTTACGCTGCTCAGCGAGACCGAAGTGCTTCACGCAGTGAAGCACGACGACGGCAAGACCGTGAAGGGCGTCAAGTTCATCACCAAGGAAGGTGTCGAAGGCTTCCAGCCGGCAGACGTGGTGTGCATCACCACCTACCAGATGGACAACGTGCGTCTGATGCTGCTGTCACGTGTGGGTGAACAGTATGCCCCCCCGCACGGGCCGAGGCACGATTGGTCGCAACTACAACTACCAGACCTGCTCGACGGTCACCGGCTTCTTCGACGACAGCTACATGAACCCCTTCATTGGCGGCGGCGCCCTGGCGGTTCAGATCGATGATTTCAACGGTGACAACTTTGACCACTCCAACCTGGACTTCATCGGCGGCGCAGGGATAATGGGGTACTCCACCAATGGCCGCCCAATCCAGAATGCCAACACCGTGCGCCCCGGCACCAAGCGGTGGGGAACCGAGTGGAAGAAGGCCTATTCCCGCGACTACCAGCAGTACGGGGGCATTTTCTGCCAAGTTACCTCGATGCCTGTGCGTGAGGCCTACCTGGATCTTGCCCGACCTACAAGGATCGACACGGACAGCCGCTGCTGCGCTTGACCTTCGACTGGAACCGTAACGACACCAAGATGCTCGACTTCGTGACCGACCGCGCCGTACGGATCATGAAAGAGGCCGGGAGTAAGGACATCATCATCGAAAACCAAGGTGAAAAGAGCTGGAACCCTTATTCGCAGCACAGCTCGCGCACGATCGGTGGCGCGGTAATGGGCGCCGATCCAACCACGTCAGCCGTTAACCCGTACCTGCAGAGCTGGGATGCGCACAACCTGTTCGTCGTCGGCGCCTCGGCGTTCCCAAACAACGGCGGCTACAACCCGACCATAACCGTGGGGGGCGCTAGCCATCAGAGCCGCACGCGCCATCCACGAGACCTATTTCAAGAACCCGGGTACGCTGGTCAAGGGCAGACCAAACAATGACAAATTGGAAATCAATCGCCAAAGGCGCCGCACTTGCGGGAGCCATCTGTGGAGCAGGCGCCGGCTGGATGGCATGGAAAACCTTCGACATGTCACGCTCTGATGTCGCAGATGACAAGGTTGCGCTCTCTGATTTTCGGAGCACAGACCAGGTCGCCATCACTCGGGGCGAGTACGTCATGCGCCTGGCGGATTGTGCTGCCTGCCACAAGCTCAATTTCGCGGGCGGGTACAAGATCGACACGCCCTTCGGTTCGCTCGTAACGTCCAACATCACGCCGGATGTCAAAACCGGCATTGGTGCCATGATCGAAAGAGATTTCTTCAACGCGGTCAGACAAGGCATTGGCTCGCACGGCCTGCTCTATCCGGCAATGCCCTACCCCGCCTATACCACGCTCAGCGACAAGGACATGCACGACTTGTGGGCCTACATGTCAACCATCGCATCGGTGAGCAAGGAGATCAACGAAAAAACGCCGGGATGAACTTCCTGTACAACATCCGCCTGGCCATAGCGGGTTGGGACATGCTGTTCTTCGACAACACCCAGTACATTACTGAGGTAACACAGAGTGAAGATTGGAACAGGGGTAAGTACCTGACTGACGGCCCCGCCCACTGCGGTACCTGCCATACACCCCGCAATCTGCTGGGCGGCGAGCGTACTGATGACTACATGCAAGGCGCTCTGCTGGGTACCTGGTATGCACCAGACATCACCCCTAATCCGCACACAGGGATTGGAAACTGGTCGGTCGACAGGCTGACGACTTACCTTCAGACCGGTTCGGACGGCTTTGCAGTGGCTGCTGGCCCAATGGCTGAGGCGGTTGAGCATTCCTTCCAGTACTACTCGACGCCTGATCTGCAGGCTATCGGCACCTACCTGAAGTCACTTGCAGCCTCCGACCACAAGCCGGGTAAGCCGATGATCATGAGCGAGGCCGCCAGCGCAAATGCTGCTTTGGGGTATGAGGTGAATTGCTATGCCTGCCATGGTCTGGAAGGTGAAGGGATCGAGGGGATGGTAACCGCCTTCGCAGGCAACCACCGTATGCTTTCGGATGACCCGACCAACCTGATCCATGCAATGCTCATGGGAACGCGAGCGCCGCACACCGAGGCCAGGCAGGCGGCGGCGGGCATGCCTTCCTTCGCCTGGAAAATGAGTGACCAAGAGGTCGCTGACATCCTGAATTATGTACGCAACTCATGGGGCAATGGCGCGCCAGCCGTTACCGCCAACCAAGTCGCTGAGATGCGCGCAGCCCCCGGGGCGCACGAGAAGCTCAGCGCTCCCAAAACCCAGGCGCTGCAATGATCTTGATGAGAAGTCATCAGTAGCCGCTGTACTCCTCAAGGCACCGCTACACCCGGCGGTGCCTTTCTGAGCGAACCCGCGGCGATGCCACCCGGTACTCTACCTGGTGGTTTAGAATAGAATGGATCCTCTAGGCGGGAGACATTTCATGCCGCTACATTGTTATCTCAAGGAAGGTGTTTTTTGAAAGTATTTTTCCACGCCGGCGATAATTGGAACCGAACTCCACCTTTAACAAAAACCGAAAAAACAGTACTGGCACTCAGTTATAATAACTGGGATGACTATTCTGTACGGACTACGTTGAACGCTGCATTCTATTATGAGGGCGAACGAATTTTCGAGTTCAACCTCAAGCTACTCATCGAGAACGACACCAACTCGCCAGTGAAGCTCAATGCGCTGCGTAACTCGGGCTGGGATGGCTATTTCCCCATTCCAGATACAAACTACGCGTCCGTCCCAAGTGACATTGAATTCTATGATGCGCTCATCACAAAACTGGGCGTTCAAGATGCTCAGAAGGTTTTGATTCTTATTCGAGACGCAGGTTATCTCGTAAACGTCACTCAGGACGAGGCTGCAAGAAAACTGACCGAACAGGAAAATTTTTCTACCTCACCGTTGCGAGAAGCCGGCGCTCGCAAATCTTTCCAAGATGGGTGGAAGGCATTTTCTGGAAATTCTCAATCAATTAAAGATTTCACGTTAAACCTCCCAGGTCGGGGTGTTGATGCGGTCACACCAGTCAGATTCAGATTTAATTCCGACACCCTTCCCTACGACATTAACGTCCTGATCGGGCCGAATGGCGTCGGGAAGTCCCACACGCTAAAAAATCTCGTTGCTTACTGGTTGGGCATGGATGCCGGTTCTCAAACACAGCTTCACAAATCCAAACACCAGCCATTTGATGCCCACCCGAACATTTCGCGACTGATCTTGATGTCTTATAGTCCTTTCGAGGACTTTGTTTTAGACCTGTCCGATTCCAAGCTCAAAGATAAAACTGCGTATAGGTACTTTGGCTTCAGGAGAGGCAGGCTTTCCGCCCAGGGAACGCGCCAAAGCTCCATCAGCCGTAACCAGCCCGCCAGCGATTCAGTCGAGTCAATGTTCAAGGCTCTAGCGGATGACGACGCCTTTAGTTTCCTTAACACCTGGACATCCAAATTCTCAACGATTCTAGATGTACTGCAACCCGCGCTTGGCTTCGAGAAGCTAGCGGTAGAGATCAATCCTAAGGCGGAGCTACCTCTTTTTCTCAAGTCTCTGGTCATTGAAGGTAATGATGGAAAGCAGTATATTCAGCTGACGCCGCTTACACACTCGAAGCTCCTCAAACTCAAAGAGAATCTTTTTTCTGTCGTCAACAGCAAGGCAGGGGTCGTATTCCTTAATGACACGGATAAGCTAGACCTCAGCTCCGGCCAGCGACTCTTCGTGTACATGGTCATAAATATTGTTGGACAAATCAAAGCAGAGAGTTTGATCATCGTAGACGAACCAGAACTCTTCTTGCATCCGACGTTTGAGGTGGAGTTCGTGGCCTTGCTCAAGAAAGTGCTTGCCGCATTCAATTCAAAAGCGATCCTAGCGACCCATTCACTTGCCATCGCTCGTGAGATCCCGGCAAACTGCATGCACGTTTATCGCAACGGGCAGTATGGGCTTGAAATCGATCATCCACCATTCGAAACTTTCGGTGGAAATATGCAAAGAATCTCGTCCTACGTGTTCGGGGACAGCAAAGTGACCAAGCCGTTCGCACAGTGGATTGAGGGGGCCATTCAAAAAGCCGGCAACCCCAAAAACCTGCTGGACAAGCTCAAAGATGAACTTAATGAAGAAATGACCATTAAAATTCTGAATGCGAGCGTACCAGATGGTCACTAAGATCCCCAAGCCCGACGAAGACAGCATTGCCGTGTTAACTTTAGTGCTAGGCGAAAGAGTCAAGTTCAAGAAATTTTACGGTCGAATCACGCCAGACCTTACCGCCCGATACCAGCAGTATGACGATCAAAAGGGTTGTCCATCCGGCATGCCGCCGTTGGTATTGAGGAACTATGTCGATACAGACGGAGAGGCTGTCAAACGCAGGACATCATTGTTGGGACTATACAATCCCGACGAAGACAAATATCCTTTTAAAGAATTGGAGAAGCTCAGGAAGAAGAATAAACTTTTGGCATGCCCAGTATGTGGTGAACTTGGGAGGCCAAGGACACTTGACCATTGCCTACCTAAAACAACCTATCCAGAATTCGCGGCAAACCTGTTTAACCTCGTACCTGCCTGCGATTGGTGCCAAGGGGAGAAGCTGGTAGACTATAAAAACGCCGCTGGCACTAGAAGTTTCTTGCATCCGTACTATGATGACGTCAATCAACCGCTGTACTCGATAAAACTACAAGCGCCCTACCTGACTCCCGTGATTTCTTTCGAAATATCGAACGACCTGACCTTGGATCTGAAAAACCTAGTGGCATCGCATTTGGAAGGAATCGGTTTTTGGGAGCGTTTCAAGGAATATTTCGAAAGCAGCTATCTGAACATTATTCGGATGGCGAGCGAAACCCGAGCTGGTGGTAAAGTCACGGTCACCACAGCCATCGAAAATGGTTATTCATTAGAAATAGGGAAAGGGATTAACAGTTGGGACGCTGTCGTGTATCGCTCCTTGCTGGCGGATCCCGCTGTGATGGATTTCCTTCAAAACGGAAAGCTTTCTGAATACCCCTAAGCCCTACAGCGGTACCCTGGACGATCGAATGGCGTGCGCCAGACCAATAATGGCGCACGCTCGCACCACGTCCCTCGCGACCAGTGCAATGCCGACGTTGCTTGGCAGGTCGTGAAGGCGTTTTTGACACGCCAGAATTCCTTGAATGTGTGCGAGAGGTACCGACCAAACCAAGCAAGCCATACCGCTGGTGCAGGCCCACACCAATAACCCAAGCACATTCCTGGAGATTTTCGGCAGGGGCTTCGCTGAACTGGTGGGTTCTACATCGTGCTAGCGTTCGCCCTGAACTATGCCGGTCAGCATGGCTTACCTGCTAACCAGGGGAATGCCTGCAGCACCCTACCGCTTGCATGCCGGCTAATTGTGGACTGAAAGCACCAGCCCAAGCGTGTTCAAAGCATAGTATTCTTCTGGAAGTTGAGCCCTGGCTCCAACTCCTTGAGCTAAAGTTGAAGCTCAACAGCTCCGCACTCAAAGCACGGTTTCAAGGCCTCCTCGGCAGCTGTGAATAGAAGACGGGCTATTTCTTGACGAACCTCGAACGTTCGCCCAGGAAGGATTTTGACGCTGATAAACACAAACGATGCTTCAGTCTTGTTGTGAGCGACAAGTGAGCTTGCCGCTGGGAAAAGAAGCGTCCTAACTCCACCATCTGGAAAGTGACCACAGTCCCGCGCAGCTTGGTGTAGCGCCTGTTTAAGTTGCGCTGCATCCTCGTCTTTCACCGCAGTGGTGGACTCAATTCTTATGTGAGGCACGTGAGGCCTCCCTAGTCTTTGACGGCAATACGATACAAGATTTTACTGCCTACGCTGGGCACTGACGCGATGCGCTACCGCCCACATGGTCTTGGAGTTTCACCGATCCGTCACAGTGGTAACCACATGTTTCAGCGCCTTGAATACCGGCAAAACGCCACCAAGTCTATCTAGTCGGTTGCGATAAGGACTTCCCAGGATCGCTCGACCCATTAGGAGCGAAAGACATGGCCAAGGCTAAGACCATCAGCGATATCAACGACAAGTACCACTACAAGGACGAAAACCCAGGCGGCAAGCGGGACGCGAAACTCGTGTCCTGCGCCCAGTGCGACGACTACAACGAGTTGAGCTACATCTACAACGAGAAGCTCAAACCGCTGATTGAGAAAAACAAGATCTCGCATGAGGATGCAATTCAGGCGCTGGACGAGGCCTGTCAGGAGCTCAAAAACCCGCGCACCCGCGTGAAGTTTTATGAGCTGTTGACCGACAAGCTCGGCTACGACATCGCGGCCTAAGCCTGCGAGCGTTACACCGGGACTGGATGCCCACTGTCAAACGAGGCATCCAGCCCTCTCAAAAGTGAGATTCGTACGACGGCAGACATACCACCAGGTTGGCACTCCAAAGCGCTCCGAACGCGAGCAGTTTGACTCAGCCAGTAACTCGCGCATCGAGTTCATTGATCACCCACCCCTGTGCTTCCAGCGCGGCCCTCCGCTCAGCTCTCACCTCCCCCTCTCCCAGCGCACTGCTCCGAATGGCGAGACACAGCAGATGGGTGGGCCTAGTCATACCCACGTACATGAGCATCCTGTTTTTCCGGAAAGTCACCTGGTGTTCCTTCTTTACCAGCGGCTTACCCTCGAGCCAGGGCAACATCATCTCCAGAACGTGCTGCCCATTGAACGTTTCCAGGATCAGCGTCGCCGAATGAGTCTTGCCCTTGACTGAGTGCATCGAAGCTAGCTGCACGTCGACGGGTTCGTTCCTGCCATCCTCGAACCGGAATGTATTGATGGTTTTACGGGGTAACGCCGAATCCACATTTGCCGTATCGCCTGGCTCTGTCCAGGCAAGGTAGCCTTCAACCTCACCGTTGAATGAAATCTCCTCCCCGGAATGCAGCTCTTCGATCAGGCGCTTGAGTAGCACCGCATGCGTCTCCACCCACCGTTCCTTACGCAGTGGATGGGGGTGGAACAAATAGAGGTAAATGCCTCGTTGGTAAGCGTTCAGTAGGTTCGCGTTACCCGCCAAGCTTCGCTCTATATATCGGTGAAGCCGTGCCCTGATCTTGACCGGCTTCCTCAGCCCGGCTCGCTCCGCGAGATGAAGCAAACACTTGGCAATCATCTCAACGCTTTCGTGTGCGTGGCCGCTGATAGCCAAGTGTGCCCTCGCCCTGCGAACCCCCTCAACAAACGTTTTAGGCGCATACCTCGAGCTATTAGCCTCTGAGCGATACTCGCTCCAATAGTGCACCAGCGCCTTGGGGAAGTGCTCTTCCTTGAACTCCCTCAGCCGGTGTACAGCACCGACTGCATGCACCCCGTGTTCGCGTTCAGCGACAGGTAGGCACCGAGACACCAGTTCCCCAAACGCGCCGAGGACACTGCTTGTATCGTTGTCAGGAAAGACAAAGATTGTATTTGGGCAGCCATCCCCCGTTCTTCCCCGACCGATTAATCCTCCGGTAATCGGAGCGACGGCGAACCCGTTCGCTAAGGAGGCAATGGCCTGGTTGAACCGAAAGCTGGTAGAGATATCAATCGTCTCTCCGTCAGGAAATGCGCCATCGGACTCTCTGTCACCCTTGAAGATCTGTTGGTTCGGGTCTCCTACCCTCACCACGACCGTATCCACAGCATCGCGTGGAAATACGAGGTTAAGTAGACGATTCTGCGACGCGTCCGTGTCTTGCATTTCATCGACGAGCACGCACGGAAACCGAGCTTGCAATGAGCGAGCGATATCCGGTTCTTGCTCGATCATGGCCTGACCGAGTGTGAACACCTCGTCGTAACAAAAGTAACCTTCCGACGCCGCAGCGCCCATGGCTCTGGCTAGTTTCCCGTGTGATGGAGCTTTGGGCGAACAAATGTAGTGCACGCCTCCAAGCGGATTCGAAAAATCAGCGGTTTGAAGACGAAGATCAGCAAGCGTTGTGTCTCTGTTACCAAGCCAGCTCTCCATATTTCTTCGCTCGCGCCCCAACGCCCTTCCCCTGGCACGCCCGGTCGCCTCATCATCAACCATAACAAGCGGATGACCGTTCGATCTCAGCCAAGGTGAGGCCAGAAACCGCATGACAAAACCGTGGATGGTGTCGATGAAATGCGGGTATCGCAGCAGTCTCTGGCCGACCTCCGTGGTGCCCAGGCGATGCTCAATCTCCTCGCGTGCGGCATTGGTGTGCGACAGCACGCAGATTCCCTGCGTTCGACTGCGCCAGTGGCGACCGAGAATGGCCAGCTTGGCAACCACCAAAGTGGTCTTGCCGCTACCCGGGCATGCTGCCACATCAAGAGTATCGAGACGTTTGAGAAAGGCTCTTCGTGGCTCGTCGAGGTCGCGCAGCGACATAAGCGTGCTCACCCATTCGATGTCGGCATCGGTAACTGCCGGAACAAGATCCTGGAGCCGCATTACGCCAAATCCCCCGTTTCAGCAGCTTCTGGAGGTGCGATGCTGGTTGGCTCAGCGGGAGGCTGGGGTGTCAGATCCGGGATCGGCCCACCTGTAGCGTATTCGATCGCCTCAACCACATACGGCGGCAGCGCAGCACGCAAGCGACCCTGGTCGAGCTCACCCTCTTCAAACGCCGCCTCCAGTAGGTCGACCAGGTGCTGTGCAGTGATCGACTTTGAGCCAGAGTCTATAAATCGATAAATCTCAGTGGCGCGCTCCGCTTCGTCGGTGTAGCGCTCCTTGAGCGCCGCCAGCGCCTTACTCGCCTTCTCAAGTACTTTCATGCGCGGCAAGGTGCCTTCATTGATTTTCGCGTCATGCAAAGCCAACGTGGCGGCTCTATGCATCCAATCCATGAGCCCTTCAACGGCGAGGTCATACTCGAGCGTCCAATGATTGGCCACAAAGGTCTTCACGTTCTGGCCGTCGCCACGCGTCCGTTTATACCGATGAGCCGCGAGCTTTGGTGCACGCTCATCATCAGTAGCACCGAAGTCGCTCATCATTTTCCAACGCCGAGGCGCTGGTTTACCACCTGGAGTGAGTTTGTTCGGGTCTAACCCCATGATCGCCGGCGCGCAATCAGGCATCACATCCATATCGGTGATACAAGCCGTAGGTATCTGGATTACACCTTCCGAGTCATCGGCGCGCTGCATGATGTTCGCGTAACGACGCAACCCAACTCCCCCGACGTTCACGATCGACACGCCGTGCTTGGTCAGATCACGCTCCAACAGTCGAGCAAGGGCCGGCAATAGAATGGCCTCTGCATCACCTTCAACGATGAGCAACCCCTTCGCGAAGAACAGGCTTGCTTTCGTGACATCCAGAAAACGACTTAGGAAGCGATAATCGTCAGCGGAAAGCTTGGTGCACTTTTGTGCCATGGAAAACGCGCGCTGACCGTGAATGAGCACCAGGTTTTCCAAGGCAATCTTGGAACTGAGGTTCGGGCTGTGAGTTGTGAGGATTACCTGAACAGCTCGCGTGTTCGCTGGCTCCTGCCCCTGAGCTTGAGCTGCAGGTTGGGATGCGTTCGCCAGAAACTCCATGAGCCTGAGCTGGCGCTGCGGGTGAAGGTGCGCCTCTGGTTCTTCGATTAACAGGAGCGGAAGTCCGTCCGGCTCCTTGCCAAGCAGCAGGAGTTCGCAGGCCATGAAAAGTAGGTTATTTGAGCCCAAACCATAACTGCCCTTCACTAAGCCTGAACCCTTGTCGAGCAGTCCCAGCTCCAGCCGCTCAAGGATTTGCTTGAGCTTGGTGGTCTCACTCCCTGTATCGCCGAAGCCAAGATTGCTATGAAGCGGCTGTCCCGCGAGAGAGAGTGGCTCTAGATACCGATCATTGATGGTCGCCTGGGCAACCTTGATAGAGTCATGGCCCCGGACGAGCTCACGCATGAAATCGCCCATCCCCGCGATACTCAGGCCATAGGCATCAGCTGTAGAAGCTGGTGGAGCGGTCTGCACATACGACTCCCCACTGTCGATACCGGGAAAGCTGCTCAGCACTTGAGAGAGCCGGGAGTTACGGCCCGGCGACATCTCACGCTCGGCATCGCGCAAAGGCTTCAGGTAAGCGGTCGCCAGTAGTTGCCGCGCCCCGACGTCCAGGGCCGGCCCTTCCCCACGCTCACCACATCGAACCTGAATGTCGACCCAGCGCCTTGATGCCGTGGGCACAGCGAGTCGACGCGCTGACCAATGCACATGGAGCACGCCCACGCCGTGAGAGAATGTCACATACTCAGCAAAAGCACCGAGCTCCAAGGTGGATAGCCCGGAGAGTGTGCAAACCAAGGTGATGTCGGTTGCAGGCTCACCATTGCTTTGCACATGAAAATCTTCCAGTTCCAAGCGCAAGAAATCAGAGTCACGGGTCTGCAAGACATGCCGGATGGCATCGATTACCGCTGTCTTGCCAGCATCGTTCTCACCGACAAGCGCAGTGACGCCTTCATTGAAATGGATGACGAAGCCTGGAGTCAGATCACCAAACTGGCGGAAATTTTTGATCGACAGCGATGAAAGATACATACCACTTCTCCCTAAGCCTGGCTCATGGCCGAGTCGAGGCTTCCTAGCCAAACGCAATGTGACTGGCTATATGCCACAGACTCGGGCAAGGCGCTATCTCTAGCGGCTAAGAGCGGTGGCTGAGGTGCAGGAGCGCTGTGGTATCGGTTTTCCTAGTTGCCGAGCCCGAGGCGGATGCAGGACGACGCGGGTGGGATCGCTGGTCACGAGTCGTCGAGCACCCGAATCGACTGCAACTCCAGCTCCAGAGCAGCTTGGAGATTGGCTAACTGAGCAGGCGAGATTTTGATTCCAAATGCAGCCGCAGTGTCTTCGAGGCCATGGTCGTGGGTCATGCTCCAGCGGATATCATTGGGGGATGAGGCGCGACCCTGCTGTGAGCCCAGGCGGAGAAGCCGTCGATAGGGGTTCTGCCGGTTTCGAATCTCCAAAAGCGTACCGAAGAGATCAAAAATTACCGCTACTGTCATTCGTTGCTCCTCATCAGTACGCAGCCTCGCAGCTGCTCGCTACTGCACAACCACTCCATGCGCGGCGAGCTCGTTCACCAGAGTGCTTCGACGCAGCATCCGGGGGATTTTAAAGAGACTTCTGTATGCATAGAAGAGGCACACAGGCGTAAACAGTAGCCCGATACCAAACGTCGCTGTTGCGATGATCAAGCCCGCAGGAATTGCCGCCACAGCGAAAACGATCCCTTTGAGAATGCTGGATTTAGCAACCTGCCGCAGGTGATCAAGGTCATATTCAACCTTTCCATCTGCCTTTTGGAACGCCACCAGAACGATGCTTTTCTTGTTCAAATGCTTGTAGTACCAAGTGCGAGGCTTGTCAGTAACAATCGCCCCGTGCCTTTTCAGGTAGTCGAGCATGCAAACTTCTTTGAAATAGAAGGTTTTCCCTTCACTGTCTTCACACCGAACTTGGCTATAGAGCGTATCAATTTCAGCAGAATTTTTAACATTGTAGTTCTTGATGGTAAGTTCAATTCTTTTCAGACCAGACATGCATTTTCCTTAGTGCTTTCAAAGGCCACGTGAACACGAGTGCGCACGAAGCCGTCCAGCGAGTTGGTCAGCGGGATATATAAAGCTCTAAATCCGAGGTGCTCGCCGCGCCTTGCCAAGTACTACAGGTTGAAAGCGGCTTCCAGGCCGGGTGAGTCAACCCAATTGAATGCTCACCGCGGCTCGCTGAGCTCGCTAGCGATAACGTAGTAGTCTTTGCCGCTTAGGCTGCGCATTAGCTTGAACCCCGCCCTTGTCTCAACAAGCTGAAGTGGAGGGGTAGCAACCGTCATCCCATTCGAGCTCACGTTTGACTGATCGTTGTAAACGAGCGCCGCATAGCTCTGCCCTGCCCGTGCTGCGTTGACAAGGTAAGCGTCGACGACCACCCCCCAGGAAATGCCCTGTGCCTGAATGACTTCTGAGGGAAGATCTCGCTCGAGCTCTATCGGCTCGACGGCGTGGTCAAAAAAGTGCTTCATCGCCGAAGTGGCCATTAGATTTGGATCTCGAAAAAAGGGTCAAAACCGGTGTTCTCTCCAGGGTAGCCACGGGGGTTTGAGATCACCCGGCAGCCAGCCAGCTCAACATCTGTAGCCTCATGCGTGTGACCGAACACCCACACATGGGCCTCCTCAATTAGGTGCTGCCAGTCGTTGGTGTACGCTGCAGTAAGATGCCCTTCATGCTGCTCACCAATCACCACGGAAGATGGTGAGTGATGGGTTACCACTACCGTTTTGCCGTCAAATGGTTGAGCAAGCTCTTGGGTGAGCCAGCCCTTGGCGGTGTGGTTCCGGGAAACCAGGTCATCCGGTCTCAATCGTCTGTAGTTCGAGTCTGCCCTGATGTACTTGAAGTCGTTCATGCCTTGCCTGGCAGCGTTGCTAGCGGCGATCTGGTTCCCTGTTGACGTGAAGTCAGTCCACGCTGTGCTGCCGAGGATTCTGACATCCCCCAGAATCAGCGATTCGTTTTCCAGCACATGCACGTGGCCGGCCGCGGCGTCCTTCATCTTCTGCAAGGTGCGATCAAGGTGCCCGTCGTAATATTCGTGGTTCCCTGTGACGTACACGACCAGGCAGGCGAACGTCTCGTTGGCCCACTGGACGCCCCTGACCTTTTTGTTGATGTCGCCGGCGAGGATTACCAGGTCAACTCCACCATCAAGGGGCGGCGGGTCGAAACGGTGGAACTCGGCATGGAGATCTGAGTAAATTCTGATTCGCAAACGCTGGCTCTTGAGGATTTAGCTATAAATTGACGCAGACTGGGTTACGGAGCGCACGCGTGCCGGGACTACCGGCGCATGGAGCGGAAGCATCCCAGCCTTCGCTTCCTCGATCAGAACAGCGCACGAAATATGCCTGATAGTTCATCTCGCAGCACTATATTGCATGGAGTCGAACCGCGCAATATGGCTTTATCCTCGGCTTTGGGTATTCCAATGTCGTTGAGAGAACCGCTGGCCGCAGTCTTAAGGCTGACACGTACCGCCCGGAATCTGTCCCAGGAAGACTTTCATGGCCGTGTCGAGGCGCGTCAGATGAACAATATCGAGCGAGCGAAAAGCAACCCTACCCTTTCGTCGCTCGAAGACATAGCCATCGCGTTGGACGTCGATCTTGTAGCGCTTGTGGCCGTGGCCAGCGCTCATGACCGCAGCCAGACTCCTAAGGAATTTTTGAAAGACCTGGCCGGCGAGATCACCAAGCTTGAGAAGCTCGGTGTCCTGGACAAGCTCGACGGCGAGTTCACGGACGGCAAGCTTCAGTCGGTGCACGGTCGTATTCGATCAGGCGCTGCCAATCGAGCGGCGGTGCTTCAGTGCAAGGCTGAGGGAAAGACGCAGAAGGAGACTGCGGAGCTGCTGGGGCTTGCGAAATCGACGGTGAGCATGATATGGAAGGAGCCGAAGGTCTAACAGCGCAGTAGCCTCATTGAAGTAACTATTTATACATGTTTGATTGAGGATCCTGTTGCCGAAACACGAAGCCAAACTTCATCAACGCTGGAGCCCTTCCGTGAGGAGGATTGTACTCCAGGCCAGGTCAAGGCAGTCCGAGTGGACATAACAAGATACCTTGCAAGGATGCAACGGTGGTATCTACTTGTTCCGAAATTGAAGCAAAAGAGGTTCTGAAAACGTCTGATCTGCTGCTGCATATCTCTGCCGGCCACTGAAAAAACCTGGATAAAAATAAGTCGCTTAAATCACGTGCGTTATCGTACTCCTGCCCCACAGGCCACGGCGAGTACAATGTTGTATCGGTAAATCTGATCCGACGGTGCCTGGCGGTTGGCCAAGGTTTTCCCCACCTGACTGCGCTCACAGCTATCTCCATGCCATTTCGCTCCGAGCTGGGACGCATCGAATATTGGAAAACGTATACGCATGGCATGGCCACTAGAAAGCTAATCCATACTCCGGCACCGGCATATGGGCCGCCTGAGCAGACTGAGCCCAAAGGTAGCGTGATTTCGCTGATTAAAGAGAATTTTGTATCCATTCAATCTCCACTCTCTCTTCTAGATGTTTTGACAGCCGATCTTCACTTGCCAGTTGAGGCGACGAACCCCTCTATAAATCTTTGAATCCTGCGGGAGGCTGTACAAGCGTGCCATTTCATAAGTCGGCGTGCGATGACTGCAGCGTGTTCTGGCGTAAAGCCGTTGCATGAGTAGCCCACACCAAACGCATCCGATAACCCCAGCATCCCACCAACTGCGCTCAGCAGATCCTCAATCACGCTCGACTTTTCTTCTGGCAAGACCTCGAAGAGCCAACCAAGCATGAGGAGAGCAGCCCTTCGGTGGGCGACACTGGCTATCAATGGGCCGTGAGTGAAAGTCTGTTGGAATAATGGTAGTTGTAGGTAAGCAGCGCCGTTACGGATGTGGCGGTTGATGAGGCCAAACTTAGGATAAAGCATTAAGGAGATTAAAAATTTCGAGAACATCCACTCGTTCGCTGGGTGGCCACTATTTTGTAGCTTGTCGGCAAAGTCTTTAACCTCGAAGCTTTTGAGCATATCTTGTACAGACATCAAAGATTTGATAGTCCGCGCCCCTTCTTCAAAGCGTGATGCTGAAAGAAACCTGTCTTCGTGCAAGTGATGCAACTCGAAAAACTTCATGGCCATGTTCAGCTTAGGGCTAAATGCCTCTGCGGCATCGATTAATGGCAACCTATGTCGCTCGCAAACTACTGCGACCACGGCACACCACTCCTTGAGGGCGGTTGGGAATGCCTGGGTGCGGAAATTTTCAGCCAAGCATTTATAGCAAAACGTGCGTCTGTAGAAGCGTGGGATCAGCCAGCTGCTAGGCGGCTGAACGAAAGCAGCCCTTAATTCACAACTCATGCCTACGGCATCACACGCTGCGTTGGCAAAGCTGGAGTTCAGCGAGAAATCCGGATCGAAATCTGAACCGGGGGCGAATGCCGACCAAAGTTGACTGAGCTCCTCGCGCCCAAGCGGCGTGTATCTAGAAACCATGCTTTGCCTATACAGCCAGGACAAAAGGAGCTCTCCCTCAATCGGTAAGGAATCGACACAAACCATCATTTAATGCTTGCCTTTGTAGCGGTACGCGGGGTGGAAAAGCCGCAGGAAGGTATCGCCCAAATTTCCTTTAGTATCGTTGTAAAGCGCTTCCAGCGACACGTCCGCGAACAACGCGCTTGAGTGTTCGGCAAGTATCGATTCAAAAAAAACCAAGTACTCACTAAAATCTCGAAAGCCCTTTAAGCTGATAGTCTGAGCGGAGTGCGACGTAGACCCTCGGAGACCGAGCATGGTCGATATATCTGAATCCAGACCAGAAACTACTATGTTTACTGATCGGAATGCAGTCAGGATGGACTTAATTTGTTGAATAGTACGGCGCCTTGCGCTTTCGTTACCGAGGAATATATCAATATGATCGATAAATATTGTCGACACCTCTCTCAAGGTAACAATTTCGACCACGAAACCTGGTATTTCTTTTCTTCCTTGAAATTCACTATCAATATGTAGCTGATGATACAACTGACCAAGAAGATCCAGACCGGAAAGTTCAGGGTGGTCTGCTATTGTGAATACGGGCGTAGTCAGGCGTGACCTGACGTATTCCATGCAAGTCGGCAAGCCGAAACCCGGCTCGGATGAGATAAGACAAAATGAACCTCCAAGTGTCAACGCAGCCAACACCTCGTTAGCGGTGGCATACTGCGCAGGCGAGAGCATTATCATTTCTGTTTCGGCTTTCCGGGATGGTGGATTTTAAACCCATACTTAACCGCTAGGGCGTCAATGTTATGAAATTGATCTTGATGTATGCGCTCAGCGCCCTGTTCGATAGCATCCATCGCGGTGCATTTAAGGATCTTCACGATGTTATCCAGAATGCCATGTGAATTAGAGTAAATAAGCGTTCTGAGCTTAGGAGACGAAACATTCGATGCAAATTTAAGGGGGAGATGCGTTTCATACGTGGCAATAAAGTCAACAAAGTCTTGATCCAAGCTCCACTTTTGGAGTTCCCATTGCACAAACCGCCGATCCAAAACTCGATCAAGCGCAATGGCTTCGAGAGCGACGGAGTTACCGAAGGCGATGACGCACAATTTGAGCTTTCCTTCCGCAAGGCTGCGTACTAGCGATAAAATCACTTTCTTGTTAACGTTCCCCTCAAGCATCGCGTCTGATAGCTCGTCGATAACGATCGCGCCTATTTCCCCTGATTCGATTTTCTTAAGTATAATGTCAATTCTATTTGCAGCGGTTGTTCTCTTGCCGATCTGCACATGAAACTGCTCGCAGATCGCATCATGTAATTTGTATCTATTTATATTTTCGGTCAGGGTAATGAATACCATCTTTTTTCCTGACAGGTGACCCAGAGCCTGAAGGCGTTGAAACAAGGCCGACTTCCCATCGCCGCCTTCACCATGGATGAATATGCTTGAAGCCTGTATCTGGTTTTCTGTATAAATCATATGATTCAAGCAGTTCATTAACGGCTTCAGACGAGGCGTATCAATCCAAATATCATGGCGGCAAATCTTGATCCGTTTTTCTGCCGGCAACTCGATTAGGTGCCTTAAGTCCGTCTTGACATGACTGAGGTCGCTCATAACTCAAGTCTCCTTTGGGTCAATGATTAGCACTGGAACCAGCACATCTATCTCTTCCGGGTCTGAGATTATCCGTGGTGGGAAAATATCGTCTTCCTCCCATTCATATTCATCGGTTTGAACATAGGTTTTGTCGTCATCAATGGGGTGTACCTCTACGTCATTTATATCTACCTTCTCGATAGAAGGGGGGGCTGGAGGTGGTGCAGGGAGGGCTAACTGTTTTGGCGCATTCATGAAAACCGCTTTCATCGCCTCAGCTTCTTGAACGATTTCTTCCTGCCGATCCATGGCGGCGCGTGCGAAATCATCATTGACAGTACCGCTAGCGTTATTGATTAAAGCCGGCAGACGCTTTGACAGCTGCTTGTGAATTGAGTAAGACTCCCAGTGCGTCGACAACCCGGCGCGGGTATATGTACAACGAATTTTTAGGAAGGCATGAGGTGCCTTCACCCAAATATAATTTAGATCGTGCTGTAAGTATTTTACATCCAATCTTTGGCCGACATATTCCTCTAGAGCTTCGCTTGCATACCTGCGCCCGGCGAAATTAATTCCATAAGGATGAATTTTATGATCAAAGGAGGTGGGACAAAAATCGATAAGGAACCTCTCCTCTTCCTCCTTGCCAATAACCCTGGACGAGTCATACTTTCCTTCGCTTTTATAATGCGTGAAAGCTTCCCTGGGAGTGCAACCAAGTGTTCTTTTAATCGTCCCATGATAAAGTGTCACTTCTTTCATCATCCACTCCGCACATTGCTTAAAATCCATCGTGGCATTTAGCTCACTTTCAAAGCTTTGTCGCTCTACCACGTTGCTCCCAGTGGCGCCTGGAAGAAAATGCACACCAGTTGTCATGAATGAGCCAATTACTCGTTCTATGATCCCGCCGTACCATTTTTTGCCGATGGGGCGATGATCCCACTCCATACCCCACTCTTTGCACTGCTGGATGAAAGCCACGCTCGAGAACTCTGCGGCATTATCGGTGAAAATCACAAATGGAATACCATGGAACGGATATTCACCAGGATGCATCAAAAAACTGAACAAGCTGCTTTCTTTACCCATAACCGCGAACGCTAATGCCGCGGCAACTGTATTTATACTTGGGGCTTCCATACTTAAATAGAAGCCTAGAATCACCCGAGACCTGTCACAGATGATCATAGTTATCCACGGCCTACCAATGATGACGTTTCTATTAAACTCGTCGACTAGCAATATATCCACGCGCGTATGATCCATTGATACACGACGCAGCAAACCATCGACAATTAATTTCTTTGGCTTAAAACCATATTTTTGATTGAACTGATCAGTAGTTAGTTTTTTTCGGTCTCGGTCTCTTTCAGGTATCTCATATAAGTGTCTTCTTGCTGCATGGCGACTAACCGGTTTTACGCCGGCCTTTTCACAATAACGACGTGCCCACTTCAATAACTCACTGATCGAAGCCTTTGGGCCTTTATAGTGCTTTTCAAACGCTTCGTTTAGCGCGGCTATCTGTCCCGATGTTGATCGGTTGCTCCCTTTAGGCGTTCCTTTATGATTACGAACTATATTTTTTCCGTTTCGATAGTTATCCAGTAGCTTGTAGAATTGAGATTTATTTAATCCGAGGAGTTCCATGCCTCTCTTGGCGGGCAGCCCTTGATCGATTTGCGCGAATACGGATTTACGTTCATTCGCGAGTTTCTCCTCCCGATAATCAATTGTTCTTACCTGATACGGAATGACTTCATTGGTGGATGGAACTCCAGATTCTTTCCAGTCTCTGGGAATCCCATCGTGTGAATTTTTCACTGGAACCAATGTTCCATCTTTTTCTAGTCTCTGAGCTTCGCCCTCCAGCTCATCACTATCCATATCAAACCTACCTGCTGTGTTGAATGACTGAGCCGTATGTCGCTTGGATGATCATAGTCGCGAGACTAAGCCATGCAAGCCCTACCAATTTTCGGTGCGAACTCGACCTGAAAGCAAAGAAGACGATTTATTTGAATATTGAACTTTAAAAATTGGGAAATAAGTACACCAAGTTGCCAATTAAAAGCCCGGTCATTTCAATGGTTTAAATTAAATTATCATAGGTCGCTGTAATAGAGAATTTTCAATATATATTTAAAGGGAGATAGGTTTTTTTATAATCGGAAAATGATAGATATGCAGAAAAATGTTATAAAAATATTCTATGCGCGTGCTCCAATCGCGCGAATTTTTCGGTAACACGCAGCCTGCATCACAGATGCGTGATTGTGAGAATGCTTTATGAGAATCGGAGATGTCGGACATAACCGCTTCGAGGGGAACAATTTTCCAATCAGAATTGGAGATGCCCAGCCAACCAAGACTGGTACATAAGAAGGAAAGCCATAAACTCGTACAGCTGTAGCGAAATCTACCTGGGTCTGGCCTGTGCTTTTCATCGCCGGAATAACGATAACGACGTTTTCATTGCCGGAAAAACGTTGTCGATTTTCCGATGATGGAGCGATATTATTGCTAACTATTTGTAATTTATAATAAATCTAATTGTCCGTTTTGTTTTCAACGTTCACAAATGAGCCATGTCCATAGTGCTCATGACGAGTCCTCTTCAGGTCAACGACTACCGCTGCTCGGGCAAGCTGGTGACGCGCGCCGTTGCCCATGCTTGTCCGCTCATGTACGTCCAACTCAAACTCAGGCGCCGCGTTTTCAATACTGCGGCGGCGCATCTACGAGCGATCCAGGCTTTCTATAGCTACGCAAAAAGCCGATACCTGGATAAGGGCTGTGCGCTCAGACAAGGTGATGCTTGGCACCGAGTGGGGACTGCGCAGCTGAAACCCTCATCTTTGATCGTGACGGCGCCATTGCTGGTATGCACAGATCTTCAAGATTCTGTCATCGTAATGGCTCTTCATAATTAACATAACTGCCGTTGTGTTTAATTTTGAGGGCTGCTAGCATCGAAATTGCCACGTGGCATTTTCGAGGAGAAAGCTCTCATGCAACTCTCTGTGCGAAAGGCGTTCCTGGAAGACGGGGCCGTCCTGATCAAAGGTTTTCTGAACAAAGATCAATTGGCTGAGTGCCGGGCAGCCTATGACTGGGCAGTCGAGAATCACGGCCCTCATGCAACCCGAATGTTCGACGGGACTGAGCAACAGTCCCATGTTGACAATGCCAACCCCGTCGCCAAAGCCCGTCTTGAAGAACTCGTAACCTCCCTGCCCTTTGGCCAGCTGTTTGCGCAGCTCTGGGGCTCGGAAAACGTGTGGTACTTCGCCGAAGAGGTGTTTCTCAAAGCAGGTGGGCGCGGATCTCGCACGCTTTGGCATCAGGACACGTCTTATCTACCATGGGCCGGAAGCCACTGGGCCAATGCCTGGATCAGTTTTGAATCAGTGCCGAAGAAAAACGCTTTGGAAATCGTTCGAGGTTCGCACAAAGGACCACGCTACGACGGCACTACGTTTCGCGATCCTAACGATCCGACTCAACCGCTGCATGGCGGCGACGCATTACCACGCCTGCCGGATATCGAGGCGCTGCGCCAAAACGATCCCGAATCATTCGACATCATTTCGTGGGCTACCGAGCCTGGCGATATCGTCTTGCTGCATCCGGGTTCACTGCATGGTGGCGCTCCAGTGGATGAAGCTTTCCCGGATCGTCACACCTTCGTTTTCCGTTTCTTTGGCGACGACGCCACCTTCCATCCTTTACCAGAAAACAGCGCGAGCGGTTACCCGCAGCAAGGCGTGCTGTTTACTGAAGAACTGTCGACCCTGAAAGCGGGAGACGGCTTCCGCCACCCAACGTTCCGCCAATTAATATAAAGGAGCATTGCCATGAACACTCAAGTCCTGCAGCGTCAGTCCTTCAACCCTGGTCACACCCAGGCAATCTACGACAACTTCCACTTTTCCCAGGCAACACGCGTCGGCAACATGATCTGGGTGTCCGGCCAAGTCGGTATCGACGAGGCCATGGTTCCCGCCGAAGGCATCCAGGCGCAATCCCATCTGGCGTTTCAGTCTTTGCGGACCATCCTCGAAGCTGCCGGCGCAAGCCTGGCTGATGTCGTCGAGTTGATGACGTTTCATACCGATCTGCAGGGCGAAGTGCACGCCTTTGGACAGGTAAAGGACGAATACTTCCCTGAACGTTATCCAGCCTGGACCGCTGTCGGCATTTCACAACTGGCAATGCCGGGCTTGCGCGTGGAGGTTCGGGCCGTCGCGGTGATTGGCAGCGGTCGAATCTGAACGATTGCATGATCGCGACGTGCCAAGCCAAAATGGCGTTCGCAGCCGCTGCCGGCTCAACGCCTTCAACCAACGGAATCACTTTCTCTCATGCATGATGCTCAAGCGCCTTCCACGGATAGTCAGCACTCCAAAGACAGTGATTCAGCGCCCGCCCCACGTCGCGGCCGCCCGGTAGGTAATCGTCTGGAAAAACGCGGTGAACTGTTGACTGCAGCCATCGAAGTCATTGCGCAGGAGGGTTATGCCGGGACGTCTCTGCGCAAAGTTGCCAGCCATGCCGGCTGCACCACGGGCGCCGTGACCTATTACTTTGCCAATAAAGAAGAAATGATCACGGCGGCGGCGCAGAGTCTGTTTGACGAGTTCGATCACTTGCTGGATGCCGATCAGGAAAAAGTCGATATCAGGGCAATGATCGAGCAGTGGTTGAACCTGACTCAAGCCAACGACTCGGCGCGTTGGCTGGCCCTGTTTCAGATGCTTGCACACGCCCGGCACGAACCGGTGTTTGCCGACGTAATCCAGAAACGTTACTCGCGCTTTCGCGAGGATCTCGCAAGCATTCTGGGCAAAGGACAAACCCAGGGCATCATTCGCAAGGACATTGCTGCCGATCTGCTCGCCGATCAGCTCAGCGCGCTGAGTGACGGCTGGATGATGATGTTGCCAATCGAGCCAGAGCGATTTGAAGCCAAACGCAGCAAGGCCTTGATGGATGCGGTCATCACGCTGATCAGCCCCGCTCGCTAAACCCTACCCTGCCCTCAGGCATCCAGAAGATTCGCTTCATTTGCGCAGCGAATCCTGCTTGATGGCGCCCGCCTATCTCTCACCCCCCTCGGTTAATCGCCATTGCGCCGATTTCACTTTGCTGAATTCCTGTTCCGTCATATATTTGCATAACATCTGTGATTATAACTAAAAGACGGAGGTGACGATGGATGCGGATCTCGATGAACTGTCGACGCAATCACGACAGCGACGATTGTTATTGCAAGCGGTTGGAGGCGCGGCCCTCGCCGGAGGGCTCGGTGTCACCGGGCGTGCGATGGCGCAAACCCAACCTTTAGACACCTCGATACTGGATGTGGTGATCATTGGCGCAGGCCTGTCCGGGCTTACGTCTGCCAGAGACCTCCAGGCCGCTGGCTGCGAGTCGTTTGTCGTGCTTGAAGCCCGCGATCGCGTCGGTGGTCGCACACTTAACCATGACCTAGGCAATGGCGTAATCTGCGAGGCCGGTGGGCAATGGATCGGCCCCGGTCAAACGTCAATCGCCGATCTGGCCAGACAGCTTGATGTCGCAACCTTCCCTACGTACTACAAGGGCAAGGCGGTCTATCTGATAGACGAGGTAACAGTCCAAGAGGACGTCAGCGATGGTCCGAATTCCAATACTGACATCGTCGCAAAACTGAACAAACTCGCCGAAGGCGTCCCCAGCAAAGCGCCGTGGAAAGCCAAGGATGCGGGTGAGCTGGACAAACTCTCGATTGGCCAATGGCTGGCCGGGCAAGGCATCAGCAATGTCGACAAGATCGGCTTCAACATGTCCGTGAGCCTCACCTTCGGTACCACGCCGGCCGGCATGGGGCTCCTGCATTACCTGGCGATGATCAACTCCTCTGACTGCCGTCTCGAAAAGCTCGAAGGTGTCCAAGGGGGTGCACAGGAATCACGTTTGGTAGGCGGCTCGCAAATCCTCAGCTTGAAGATGGCGCAAGCTCTCGGAGAAAAAGTCCGATTGGCGTGCCCAGTGCGCAAGATTGTCGGTTGGGATCGTGATGTCGTCGAGTTGCATACCGATCAGGGCATCATGCGCACGCGGCAGGTGATTGCCGCGCTGAGCCCGGCGCTGTGCAATCAGATCGTCTTCGATCCACCCCTGCCCTCCGGGCGTGCCGAGCTGCATCGGCATTGGCCGGCCCATGCACCGATGCGCAAGACCGTGCACGTCTATGAGCGCCCGTTCTGGCGCGACCAAGGCCTCAACGGCCAGATCGTGCAAGTGGAAGGTCCGCTGATCTGGGCCTTTGACAATTCGCCGGAGGACGGCAGCCTGGGTGTGCTCAGCGGCTTCGTCAGAACTGGCCAATTACCCCATGACCCCAAAACCGCGCAGGACACCTTGTCGGCGATCTACGCCAGCGCCATGGGCGAACAAGCCCTGCACCCGATTCAGTTTCATGATCTGGACTGGGGCAAGATCGACCCGTGGAGTTTGAGTTGTATTTCCCCCATGCCCCCCGGTTTCTGGACGCAATGGGGCGAGTATCTGACGCCGGCGGTCGGCCGCATGATCTGGTCGGGTACCGAGACTGCGCAGATCTGGGCCGGGGCAATGGACGGTGCAGTCCGCGCCGGACATCGCGCCGCAATGGAAGCGCTCCAGGCGTTACTTCAACCTCGGAGGAACGCCTGATGAAGCGGATTATGATGGTTGGAGCCATCGTCGTGAGCGCAGCGTTGGCCGGATCAATTGCGATGTATGGACCGGAACTGTGGGCGGGCTATCGTTTCATGCAGGCCGTGGATCAGCACGACGCTGCATACCAGGCCAATGGCGGTGCGTGGCCACAGTTACAGGACACCTGCGCGCTTTGCCATGGCGCTAACGGTCAACCGCGCGACGCTCAATACGCAGCGCTTGCAGGGCAGACCGCAGCGTACATCGAAAACCAGTTGCACGCGTTTGCCGAAGGACGTCGCCACAGCGCACAGATGGAGCCACTGGCGGCCAATCTGACGGACGAGCAGATCAAACGTCTGGCCGCCTATTTTTCCGAACAGAAACCTGGTGTGACTGAAGTCCCGACGAAGGATGATGCGCTGGACCAGCGCGGTCAGCGTGTGGTCGCCGCCAACGGGTGTGCAGCCTGCCACGGCGAAAAACTCTCTGGCGGCCCCCTGGCTCCGCGTATCGCCGGACAAGGGCAGCTTTATCTGAGCGATCAATTGAGCGCTTTCAAGTGTGGCCAACGCACCGATCCGACGCAGGCCATGAATGCCATGGCGGGCACCCTGTCCGATGAAGACATCAAGGCCGTGGCGCATTATCTGGCCAAGCTGAACCCTTGATCCTGCACGGGCAAGGATGCCCCCCGTCCTCCTCTGCATCACGCAAAAAAGCCCCCAGAACGGCGGCTTCGAACACTTCAACTACCCCTCAGCGCGTTTGCAGAGCTGCCATTGCGCCCTTCGCGCGCTCCAGCGCGCAATACGCGTAATACAGGTGCACCAGCAGATAAGCCCAGGTCGTCAGTGCAAGCACGTAGAAGTTCAGCAGTACATTGCTATCGTCGCCGGGGATCTTGTAGAAGTCGTAGATGCACGCAATGGTCAGTGAGGCGAGCATGCCAAACATCACTCCGATCGCGTGCAGTGACTCTCCAACGGTTGCCAGGCGTACTGCGAAATACACCAGGTAGACCGAAAATATCACCCACATCAGCACGTAGAAATACGGTAGGAGCGGGACCAGAACCTTGGCCGCGATCAACGCGAGTGTGCCCAGCAGAGCGCCGGCAAACATCATGAGTTCCTTGCCCACAGACGGCTTGTAGGCATGCGTCACCGCCATCAGCCCGAGCGCGGTAATCAGCGGAATCCCAAAGGCTCTGGAGAACGCGTCGCAAAAGTATGAAATCAGGTACGCATGCTCCGATCCCGTCAGGAAAAAAACCAGGAAGTTTGTTGCGGAAAAGGCAACCACAAACCACTCCAGAGCCAGTAGCAGGTTTCTTTTCTTCAGAAACCTGATGCCGAAGGTCAGCCCATTGGCAAGCAGCAAGAAACAGGCAAGGCACAGCACAATATTTCTCGGTTCCATAACGATAGCCTCGGTACAGCTGACAGATAATTTGATGGATTAGCGGGGTTGAGGAACGAGTGCGGCCAGATAAGCCGCAATCGCTTGGCGCTCCTGCGCTGACAGCGCTGCGGCCATGGCTTGCATGGCACCACTGGGCTCAATGCGCTCGCCGCTGGCAAAAGCGTTGAGCTGGGCCAAAAGGTAGTCCTGCCCTTGTGCAGCCAGGCGTGGGAAGGCGTCTTGGCCCATCAGTTGGGCACCATGGCAGGCGGTGCAGCCTCGGGTTTGCACCAGTTGTTTGCCCTGATCCCTCAGCCCCTCGTCAGGACTGACAGCCGCATGGGCAACGACCGATTGCCGGGCATAAAAATTCGCCAGTAGATCAATATCATCCGGGCTGAGGGTCATCGCCAACGGCCCCATGTTGGGCGCAAGCCGTTGTCCGCTCGCAAAATTGCGCAACTGGGCAGACAGATACGCGGCGGGTTGCCCGGCCAGGCTCGGATACCTCGAGTTCATCGAGTTACCGTGGCTGCCATGGCAACCGGTGCAGGCATCGGTCAGATGGGGCCAGTTTCCGCGTTCGGCCTGGTAGGCCTCAGTGGAGGTGGTGATGTAACTCTGCAGCCGATACAGATCGAGCAGATCGCGGCCAAAAATCGCCAATAGCACCGCAACGACCACGATGACGCCAAGCGCTATGATTTTTTTCATTGCCGCCTCCTACACCCTACGTAATGCGTTGAGCACCTGTAAGGCGCTGTGGCGTCCGGCGCGCACGGCACCGTCCATGTAACCTGCCCAGATGTCAGCGGTTTCGGTGCCCGACCAGAACAGATTGCCGCAGGGCGGACGCAGTGCCTCGCCATGTGTCGACCAGAAACCGGGGGGAATCGGCGACACGCACGTAATGGTCCACGGGTCGGCATGCGCCCAGTCATGATCGTGATAGGAAACCGGCTCGAGCGCTGCGTCCCCCAGGGCACGTGCATAGATTTCGGTCTGCATACGCTTCGCGGCCTCTAGGTCGGTGGGGGCTGCGGCATTCAAAATGAACGCATTGATCACACCGATTTCGCCGTTTGGCGGCGAGTTGTCGTATGCCCAGATGACCGGCCCACCGACCTGAATGATATGGCCGTTCAAGCCTTTGTCGCGCCAGAAAGGCCGCGGGTAGACCATTGTGGTCTTGCGTGCCGGCGAGTGCGCCGGCCAGGCTCGCTGCAGGGCGGCGCGGGTTTCGGGCAGCGGTGGATCGTACTGCAGGCGTTGGCACAGTGCTGGATGAATCGCCATGATCACGCGCCGGGCGCGGATCTCGCCCTGATCCGTTTGCAGTCTGACGATGTCGCCGTTCCAGTCAGCAATTTTGCGCACCGGGCACGACAAGCGAACCTTGTCACCCAGCAATTGCGCCATTTTGCTGCTGAGAACCTGTGAACCGCCGACGACCCGCGTCCCTTGCGCGCTGTCCTTGATCGAGTCGAGCCGCATGTATTCGCTGCCGGCCGAATTGATCATCGACAGAAAATGCAGAAAGCCCATCTTCGCTGGTGTGACGCCGCAGGTCAGGAGAAAGCTGGCATTCCACCCTGCGCGGTCTTCCGGTTTGATGTTTTGCTGAGCCAGCCAGTCGCCTGCCGAGAGCTTGTCCAGTTCGGCCAGTCGGGGGGATTTCCATGGCGCGCCGCACGGCACATCACGCGACAGCTCGCTGAGTTTTGCCGAGACGCTTTCGTCGGTACCGAAGGTGCCTTTCAAATCGACGGCGACACGTCCATCGCCACCGAGGATCACGGTTTCCCCCTCATAGAAACTGGGAAAGGTGCCGACCTCAAGCTCACGGGCCAGGTCCGCTACGGCGGTTTGTCCGGGGCCGATCCACTGGCCTCCGGCCTCGGAGATATAGCCAGAACCCAAGTCATGATTGAGCGTGCGGCCACCGACACGATCACGCGCTTCAAGCACCAGCAGCGACTCGCAACCCGCCAGATGCAGATCACGAGCGGCGGTCAAACCAGCCAGGCCGGCACCGATGATCACCACATCAAACACATCGTCCGGGTTGTCTTTGAGCAGCGCATCGGCGGCAGTGGCCAGGCCAATGTTCAAACCGATCGATCCCACGGCGGCAGTGGCACCGGCCAGTTTGAGTAGTTGCCTGCGCTTCAAATCAGGAGGGGCGTCAGTGCTCATGTTCGTTGCCTCACATCACGTTATTGTTGAATTGAACGCCCGTGGCCGAGCGTGGGTGCGGCAGTAAAAAAGGGGTGACGAAAACGCAAACATTCGTTTGTCTTTCTGCAGGCGAACGCCTACCGGCCCCAGGACTTCAAGGTCAGCGTCATCATGCAAACTCAGCGTGTTGGTTCTATAAGCCTCAGCCGTCAGGCATGAGGGCGCGCAACTTTGCGGTTGGTGTATTCGTCCAGCAGATGTGCCCCTCCCAGCGCCACATTCACGGCGCACCACTGCAGCGGTTCGGGCAGGGTTTTCGGGGTTTTATGCCGCAACGCGGCGAGCAGCGGATGCTCGATACCGCCGATTCTTTCCGCCAGCAGGTGACCGATCAGCGACTGCGATGCGACGCCGTGTCCGGAGCAACCCGCGGTATAGAGAATGTTGTGGTGCGACCCGGTTTCGCCCACCACCGGCAACGCGTCGTAGGCCATGCTGACGTAACCACTCCAGCACGCTTGAATGCCGACACCGCGTAACGTCGGGAAACGCACGCCAAGGTTGTCTTGCAACGCGCGGTAGGTCACCTCATCGGGAATGTTCGGGGTTTTCGAGCCGTAGGCATAACCCAGCCGTTTAGTGGTCATCAGCAGCGTATTGCGTGCGGTCAGGCGATGGCTTTCCATCACCAGGTGCGGCGTGGTCAACCCTTCCCGCCCTGCCCAGCCCAGCGATGCCAACTGCTGTGGTGTCAATGGCTCGGTTTCGACCGCCGACACTCGAAATGGAACGACTTTGTCGCGCAGAAGACCGAGTTGCGGCGTATAGGCATTGGTGGCCAGCACCACTATCGGCGCGCTCGCCTGCCCGCGTGGCGTCCGGCAGGTGATCGTCGACCCGTCGGAGTACGACTCAAGCTTGGTGTTTTCATACAGCCTCACTCCCGCCTGAAGTGCAGCGCGGCGCAGGCCCATCACATATTTGCCAGGGTCCAGCGTACCGCCGTGGCGTTGCAGGCAGCCAAACAGAAAGGCCGGTGGAATGCCCCGCGCGCGCATTTGTGCCTGATCCAGAAACTCGGTTTGCGAACCCAATTCGTGGCCCACGGCCATGCTTTTGCGCAGCCTTTTCTCCTGCGACGGATGGATGCCCGCCCTGATGATGCCCGATGCGTTGTAGTCGCAGTCGATCTCCAATTCGCGTAAGCGACCTTCGACGTAGGCGAC
Organism: Pseudomonas sp. MF6767; assembly: GCF_016405475.1. Classification (NCBI taxonomy): domain Bacteria; kingdom Pseudomonadati; phylum Pseudomonadota; class Gammaproteobacteria; order Pseudomonadales; family Pseudomonadaceae; genus Pseudomonas; species Pseudomonas sp. MF6767. The sequence continues at coordinate 61,978 of NZ_JAEKCY010000017.1, forward strand.
AGCTTCGTCATAGAATTTGACGATTTTTTGCGCTTTTTCCTTGCCAACACGTTTCAAGAATAACTCGAACTCAATGCCGACGCTGCCGCCCAGATAGCCGGCATTCCGCCCGCTGGCGCCGAAACCGGCAAACGCCTGCTCCAGCACCACAACCTTGGCCCCCAACGCCGTCAGTTCCAGGGCGGTGGACAGCCCGGCGAAACCGCCACCGATCACGATGACGTCCGCGCTGACATCGCCCTCAAGCTCGGGTTGCAGATCAGCCGGAGTTTCGACCCAGCCACCCAGCCGACGGAAATGCCCGCCGGCGAAGTGGCTTTCCAGCTCTCGTGATTGGTAGGTCATGGACATGTGATGTGCTCCTATCGACTCAGGATGTGAATAGCGACGGCTGCTTCCTCTACACCTTGCAGACCGCCACCGTTTTCCTGGATGGCATGCCGCGCACCGGGTACCTGGCGTGCACCGGCCTCCCCGCGCAACTGGGTGGTCAGCTCGTACAACTGACCGATCCCTGTCGCACCCAGCGGATGGCCCTTGGATTCCAGGCCGCCAGAGGGATTGATCGGCAGGCGACCACCCAGGGTGAAATCGCCGCGTTCGGCACACACCCCACCCTCCCCCAGCGGCGCAAGCCCGAGGTTTTCCGCCTGGATGATTTCGCCCATGGCCGAGGCGTCGTGCACTTCGGCCACGTGCATGTCCTGCGGGCCAAGGCCGGCGATTTCGTAGGCTTCACGCGCTGCCAACAGGCTGACGTGCTTGTGCGGCTCGTCGAGCCCACGCAGGGTGAAGCTGCGGATCACGCTGGCGGCGATCCGCACACAACGTTTCGGGTCGGCACCAATGCGTTTCAATCCCGCCTCGGTACAGAGAATCGCGGCGGCCGCGCCGTCGGATAACGGCGCACACATCGGCAGCGTGATCGGATAAGTGATCGGCGGCGCGGCGAGCACTTCTTCAATGGTGAAGGTCTTGCGAAATTGCGAATACGGGTTGTGCACCGAGTGTTGATGATTCTTGGCGCACACCGCTGCAATCTGTCGCTGAGTGGTGCCGTAGGTCTTCATGTGCCAGCGACACATGGCGGCATAGATGGCCATGAACTTGCTGTATGGACGATCGGATTCCGAGCCCGGCGGCACCACGATGCCCTCGCCCATTTTCACCAGCGTCGCGTAGTTTTCCTCGGCGGTGGAAACGTCCCAGCCGGTTTCGAACAGGGCCAGCGCCCGCGCCTTGTCCGGCACGTTCATTTTCTCCGCGCCCAACGCCAGGGCTACGTCGGTAGCCCCCGAGCGCAAGCTCTGCACTGCCAGATGAACCGCGGTACTGCCCGAGGCGCAGGCGTTTTCGACGTTGTACACCGGCACCCCTTCGAGGCCGATCTTGCTGCACAGCACCTGCCCGGGAATCGACAGTTGCCCTTGCAGATGACCGTTGGTGATCCCGGCGTAGAACACCGCACCGATATCCGCGCGCAGGGCACCGGAATCGGCGAGTGCGCCTTGCAAGGCCTCCAGCGCCAGATCCTGAAGGCTTCGGTCCAAGTGGCGACCGAACTCGGTCATGGCAATGCCGGCGATGTAAATAGGTTCCATCAGATCATTTCCCTCAGATACGCCGCTCAACGTTTTGCCAGTAATGGGCACGCAGATCTTTTTTCAGTACTTTGCCGACCGGGCTGCGTGGCAATGCATCAATGAAATCCACGGTTTTCGGCGACTTGACCGAACCGAGCCGGGTCTTGCACAGCTCGATCAACTCCTCAGCAGTGACGGTATGCCCGGCGCTCAACTCGACCACGGCCTTCACGCCCTCGCCCCATTGCTCATCTGGCACACCGATGACGGCGCAGTCCTGCACCGCCGGATGACTCCACAGCACTTGCTCGACTTCACTGGGATAAACGTTAAATCCGCCGGAGATGATCATGTCTTTCTTGCGGTCGGTAATGTGCAGGTAGCCGTGCACATCGAAATGGCCGATGTCGCCGGTGTGCAGCCAGCCATCGACGATGGTTTCTGCGGTTTTCTGCGGATCCTTGTAGTAGCCCTTCATCACCAGATCGCCGCGCACACAGATTTCTCCGGTTTGGCCCTGGCCGAGAATGTCTCCGGCGTCGCTGAGAATTTCCACCCGAACCAGCGGATTAGGACGGCCTACCGATGACAAACGCTCGTCCGTTGCAAGACGTCCACCGTGCAAATGTTCGGCGGGCGGCAGGTTGGAAATCGAGGCCGGCGCTTCCGTCTGACCGTAACCGCCGGCCATTACCGGGCCAAAGGTCTCGATGGCTTGCTTGAGCTTGTCCACCGACATCGGTGCCGCGCCGTACAGGAAATACTTCAACGAGCTGAAATCGACCTTCTGCGCCAGATCCGGAACATCCAGCAGTCGATAGATAACCGTCGGCGGTAGAAAGGTCTCGGTGACCTTGTATTTCGGAATCATTGCCAGCATCAGTGCAGGATCCGGCTTAGTAATGATCACCACGGTGCCTCCGCGCGAGGTGCACGGCAGGGACAGCGTGCCGGCGGTATGCGTCATCGGCGCCGCCGCCAGGTTGACCGGCGGATGCTCATCGGCATATGGGAAATTGATCATAAAGTGCGCGCAGAACGTTTGGATGCTGCGATGAGTGTTCATCACCCCTTTCGGCAGCCCCGTGGTGCCGCCGGTTGGCGAGAGCGCCACGACATCATCGAGTTGATACTCGACCTTCGGTGCCGTGGCCGGCTGATCCGCGATCCAGGACTTGAGCGACGGCGCCCCGGGCAAGTGCTCGTCGATGCAGATCCACAACCGGATTTTCGGCAGGCTCGAACGCAACGCGTCGACGATCGGCGCGAACTCTCGTTGAAAAAACAGCACCTCGCAGTCGAAGGCATCGAGCACGTGACGGTTCTCTTCGGCGCTGTTGCGTGCGCCGATGGGAATCCAGCACAGGTTGGCGCGCCAGAGCCCCAGGGTGCAGGTCCAGGCCACCGCATCGTTGGCCGACCAGACTGCGCCCTTGGTGCCGCCGGGCAGGTCGGCGGCTAACAGCGCGTTGGCGATCCGGCTAGACAGGTTGCGGACTTCGGTGAAGGTGAACACCCGATCGTCCTGGATGTACGCCGCGCCGTGCGGATTGATCCGCCAGCCACGGTCGAAGAAATCAATAATCGCCATGTTATTCACTTCACAGTTGAGTAACGGTTGCGCGGGCCAGGCCACGCTGCTCGAGGAAGCCCAGCAGATAGCGATGACCGAAGGCTTTCGAGGCCGAGGCGAAACCGGTTCTGGCGGTGTCGTTATTCAACAGTTTGACCACGGCTGCGGCGTGCAAGGCCCCGGTGGCGATGTAAGGCGTGATGCCATGCACGGTGGCACGCACGGCCGTCAGTTGACCACGACCGATTGCGAAGTCAACGGTGCGTTGCAGAGTGCTGCGTTCACGCGGTGGCATGCTCGGGGTGGTCGATTGCACGAGGCTCTGGATCACCGCGTCCTGCTGTTCTTTGGGCAGGTGCTTGTATTCGGCTTCCCACTTCTCACCCAGGCCGTGGACCATTTTCATCACCGGGTTGTCGTAGAAGCCGACACAGGACATGCAACTGCGTACCCGGCCATCCTCTTCGTAAAATACCGGTAGTGAAGTGCCGCCCCAAGGCAGGCAGAACACAGCTTCCAGCAGATCAGGACAAACCACGTTGAAGCTTGTGTTCGGCGCATAAGGCACCAGTTCCTTCTCCCACAGGTAGGCGCCGGGGTAACGGACGCCCTCGAAAATGGTCGCCGTTGAACCGACAGTCACCCCAGCGGCACCGGTGCGTGGGCCGCGGGTCAGTGTCGCGGTTTCCAGCGAATCGACGCCCGGTGTTTCCAGGGCCAATTCGGCGGCGATCTCGGCGTAGGTGTACATGTACGCCAGCGATGGCGACAGCAGCAGCCCGGCCTGGCGATACAGCTCGCCGAACTGATCACGCAAGGCTCGAATGTGCGCCTGCTCTCCGGCTGGATCCAGATAATGGCAGCCAGCTTTCAAGGCCGCTTCTACGGCAGTCAGGCCAAAATTGATGAACGGGCCGACCGTGTTGCACACCACGCGCGCACCTTTGAAAACCGAGACCAGCGCGTCGACCTCGTGGGCGCATTCAATGATTTCGTAAGTGGCCGACTCCAGGCCGACGACGCGTTGTGCCATCATTTCCTGAGCACGGGCGGCGTTGCGAGCGACGGCGGTGAACGGGATGTGCTGGTCGATCAACCAGTCCATGATCAGCATGCCGGTGTAACCACTGGCGCCATAGACAACGACAGGATATTTGGCCATCGGGATTTACCTCATTTGTTATTGTTGGATGAGTGATGTCGGGTGCATTCAGAATCAGTTGTTAGCCCAGCCTTCGGCGTACAGCTGCTGGGCGAGCAGCCCCAGGCGCATGGTCAGGACCCGGTTTTCGCCGTCCTCGATCAATGACGACTGGGTGTCACGCAAGAGTTTTTCGATCGGGTATTCACGGGTGGTGCCATTGCCACCGAACAGGCGGAAAGCTTCCTGCACAACGGCCATCGCCTCTTCGGTCACCGTGACTTTGGCGGAGGCGGTGGCGTACGGATGGGTTTGCGGCGACAGGCGCGCGAAGCTCAGCGAACGTCGGGCGACCGCACGGGCCGTTTCGACCCGACGCAACATGTCACCCAGGCGCAGACGGGTCATCTGGTGGTCGATCAATGGGTGCCCGCCCTGGCGGCGCTCATGGCAGTACTGCAGGGCCATTTCGAAGGCGGCTCGTGCGACACCGGTAAACACCTGGCCCATGTGGGTGCCAGCGAACGACCAGGAAGAACTGACGGCGCCGTAGTAGTTGTCGCGCTCGGCGATAGCAAAGCGCCGAGGCACTCGTACGCTGTCGAAGTAGATTTCGCCTTGAGGCAAGGATCGCTGTCCGATTTTGTCCAGCGGCTTGCCTTTGGACACGCCCTTCAGATCAAGCGGAATAATCAGCGCAATCCCGTGCGGCCGGCCGTTCTCATCGTAAAAACCGTCACCGTAATCGGCGCAGATCAAGCCCAGTGCCACTTGGGCAATGACGCCGTTGGAGACCCACGCCGAGCTCTGGCCGTTGAGGATGACTTCATCGCCAACCACTTTGGCGGTCAGGTTGCCGATATTGCCGAGCTTGCCCGCTGGCCAGTCTCGCGCCATGTCGAAGATCTGGTTGTCGCTGCCACGGTCGGGTTGGGTGGCCATCCAGCAGCCGATCCGGCCCTGGCAGAGTTCGACCAGTTCGGCATTGCCGGCGGCAACGGCCATTTGCAGAGGGAAACCGGCGCAGCCCAAAGAGATCGCCAGCCCGGCGTCGCCCCAGCCGAGTTCTTCACCGATCAGCGATTCGATTCGCACCGCCATGTCCGGCGGCAACTGTGCCAACAGCGCCGGGTCGAGGCCGAGCTTGGCGAACTCGGCAAACAGCGAGTAGTAAGGCGAGCCAGGGGCAACCACCTCTTCGGCGGTCATGCGGTCCAGCTCGCGACCCAATGGTCGCAACACTTCTTTGGCGAAGCGGTGCACGGAGGCCTGAATCGCAGCCTCCTCTTCCGTCAGCGGGGTTTCGAAACCGGTGAGTCCAGCGGCTGGCAGGGTGAGTGTCGACTTGAGCGAGATCATCAAAGTACCTCCATCGAGAGTGGCAGCCGCTGCGCTTGCAGCGTGCTGCGTCTTGTTATTTGCCATCGACTCTAACAAGCAAAATTAATTAACGCAACATTCGTTATGTTTATTATTTTGCACCTATAGAAACTCATTCAGGCATGGAAATTCGGCCGGAAATCAGCAGTTCGTTTGAGAAAAAATCGCGCCGACGTGTCGGGAAACGAGCATGGCGTTCGACTCCCGACATACCGCCGGTATCAGTGCCGAGAAACGACGCCTCTACGGGAAAAGACGATCGGCGAGCCATCCCCGTTCAGCAGTGTCGCCGTGAGCGAAACCCCGTCGCCGCTGGGTTGTTCATGGAAACTTTGGCCACCGTCGTCGCTGCGCACGATCAAACCGTCCAGACCTACGGCGATGACTGTTTGCCCGGAAACATCGATGGCGGTGACCGAGCTCTTGCTTTGCAGCGACACGCGCTGCCAACGTGCGCCGTCGGCGGAGCCGTGCAGCAACGTGCCGCGTTGCCCGCCCACCAGCAGCGAGCCGTCGCCCAGCACCGCCCCCGTCCACAGCGTGCCGCTGTAACCGGTATCCACATAGCGCCAGTGCTTGCCCTGATCGTCTGAGCGCAATAACTGGCCGCGTTCGGCGGTGGCGTACAAGCACCCTTCCCCATCGGCAAACAGCCCCATTAGGTTTAGGTCGGCCCGCTTCGAACCCGGCGGAGCTTCGAGTCGCTGCTCGGTCCAGTGCTTGCCGCCGTCATCGGTGGTCAGCACCAGCGACCACAGCCCCACCGCCACCCCTTGCTGCGGATTGAAAAAGTGCACGGCAAACAGTGGCCGATCTTCTGCACTGGAAAGGCGCTGCACCTGCCAGGTATCGCCGCCGTCAGTAGTGGCCAGAATCGCCCCCCAGTGACCAACGGCCCAACCCTGACGGGCATCGACGAAGGACACCCCCGTCAGAGGGGTGGCCAACGGCACGGATGTCGCTTGACGGAAATGCCCACCGTGATCATCCGACAACAGCACCACGCCGTGATCGCCGACGGCAACGGTTCGCTCCCCGGCCCGGGCAACGCTCAACAGCTTCGCGGCATTGGCGCTGGCCGTTTGTGTAGCCGGTACAGCCGACAAGGACGAAGCCTGCAATAACGCCGGCAACATCAGAACCAGTAAAGGCATCAGGTTTCGCATGGCTGTCTCCTCAATGCACCAGTGAGCCGATCAGGCGCACTGGGCGCCGTCGCGGGAATGTCCGCTCCAGCCATACTGCGAAGGCTGGGAGAACGGTCATAGCCATGATCATGTTGACCAGAAACATGAAGGCCAACAGCTTGCCCATGTCTGCCTGAAACTTCAGATCGGAAAACGCCCAGGTGGCGACGCCCGCCGCCAGGGTGATCGCAGTAAAAATCGTGGCGACGCCGACCTCCAGCAATGCATGCTCCACGGCTTTGGTGATCGGTTGCCCGAGCGCCTGATGCAGCTGCAAACGGTTATAGATGTAGAACGCGTAATCCACGCCGATGCCGACCGCCAGCACCATGACCGGTAAGGTGGCGATGGTCAGGCCGATCTGCAGCTCCTTCATGAACCAGTAGCCGATGAAGGTCCCCAGAGTCAGCGGCAGGCAGCAGACCAGCACTGCGCGCCAATCGCGGTAGACGACAAACACCAGCAGCGCGATAGCGCCGTAGACGTAAAGCATCATCGGCAACTCGCTGCGTTCCACTTCTTCGTTGATCGCCGCGATCACGCCGGCGTTACCGGACGCCAGACGTACACTCACCCCGGGCTGAGTGAACTGGCTGCGGAAAGCCTTGGCCGCGGTGATCACCCGGTGAATTGTGGTTGCCTTGTGATCGGCGAGAAACAAATGCACCGCGGTCATACTGCAATCAGGCCGCATCATGCCGGGCACGCGAGCCACCTCGGCGGCCATCGACGAGTAGTTGGTCGGGTCGATGGGCACCGCGTTCATTTTCGGGTTGCCCTCGTTATAGCCCTCGTTGAACTGGCGCAGGCTGTTGGAAAACGAGGTCACCGAGACCACACCAGGCACACCTTGCATGGCCCAGACAAAACGGTCCTGATATTGGCCGAGAGCGACGTTCTCGCAGTCGTTCGCACCGCCATCGACCTTGACCTCGAAGACCACACTGAGCCAGTCCAGACCAATGTCGTAATTGCTGGCGATCGACAGCGCATCCCGATTGAAGCGCGCATCCTCGCGCAGTTCCGGGGCTCCGGCCTGTAAAGAACCGACGACTCGATCATGGCTTTGCCACGCCGCCGTGACAAAGATCAGCACGGCCATACCCAGCACCCAGCGCACGTTGTGCCATTCGCTCAAACGGGCGAGACCGTGTAACCAACGGACACGGCGCTGGCGAGAAACTTCCTCGGCTGCGGCGTAACCGTCATGCACCCTGAGCATCGAGGCCAGCACGGGCAGCATCACCAGATTGGTGACGATCTTGAACGCCACCCCGAGTGAAGCGGTGATTGCCAGTTCCCGCACCATGGGTATCGGGATCAACAGCAACGTCACGAACGATACGAATGCGGTGACCAACGCCAGTGTGCCGGGAATCAGCAACCCACTGAAACTGGCACGCGCCGCGCCCTCCACCGACTTGCCGCAGGCGATCTCGCGAATGATGAAGTTGATCTGCTGCACGCCATGGGATACCCCTATGGCAAACACCAGAAACGGTACCAGCACCGCCAACGGATCGAGGCCATAGCCGAGCAGACGCAAAGCGCCGAACTGCCAGATCAGCGAAACCAGCGAGCAACCCACCGCCAGCAAGGTGAAACGCAGCGAATGGCAGTACCAGAACACCGCAGCCGCTGTCAGCAACAAGGCCAGCAGACAGAACTCGAAAACCGCCGAAGCGCCCACGGCAATGTCCCCGATCTGCTTGGCGAAGCCGATGATCTGGATCTCGAAATCCATGTCCTCGAACTGACCGCGAATCTGCTGCTCCAGGACCTGGTTGTAAGCCAAATAGTCCAGGCGCTGGCCGTTAGTATCGAACTCGTTGAGGTCGACCGTGATCATCGCGCTGCTTTGGTCGCGAGCCACCAGCGTTCCGATAAAACCACCCTGCGCCGTCGAGTTGGCGATCATGGCTATGCTCGTATCATCGAGACTTTCCGGCGTTACCGTCCCTGGTACCAGCGGGTCGGCACGAAAGCCCTCTTCGGTGATTTCATTGACGAACGCGTTGGGCGTCCACAACGAACGCACGCTGCTGCGCGACACGTTGGGCAGAAAGATCAGCGCCTGGGTGACGTCATACAGACGGTTGAGCCCTGCCTGGCTCCAGATCGTCCCTTGGCGAGCCTTGACCACCACCGTCAACCGATTCGCGCCGAGCAAGTCATTGCGATAGGTCTCAAAGGTCTCGATGTATTCATGGCCGATGGGCAACTGCTTTTCAAACCCGGCTTCCATGCGCAACTGCACGGCAAACCAAGCCATGCCCAAGGTGAACAGCGCCAGGCTCGCCAACGTCAGCATGCGATGCGAGAACAGCCATTGTTCGATGCGCGGTAACACGCCGCGCGAAGTGCTTTGCTTAAGGTTCAGGGAACTGTTCACGGCGCGCCTCACAGGGTTCGGGAAACCACAAGGCCAACGTAATCGCGATCACGCAGCAGTTGATCGTAAGGGGTCTTGCCGCCCATGAACTTTGCGTAGTTGGCCGAGATTTGCCAGCTCGCCGGATTGCGCACGAAGTTGAGGTAGAGGTTCATGCTGCTGGCGTCTTCGGTGAAGGTGGCCGACAGGTTCGGGGTGCGTCCGTTGATCGAGCGCGAGTAGAACACTCCCGGCGTGACCTGCCAGCCAGGAACGAGCGTGTTGTCATAGGTCAGGCTCAAATCGAGGCTGATGCCAGAGGAGGTTTTGTTACCCTTGGCGCTCGGCGCGATGGCCGGGTCCAGTTGCCAGGTATTAAGGCCGGCGGCGATGGGTTCCCCGGCGTAGTCGTTATGCAGACCGGGGTATTTCACGACCACCAGTTCGCTCAACAAGGTACCGGTGCTGGCACCGGTGAATTCGAGCAAGGTCGGCGAGTTGGACGGCGTCATGCTGTAGATGCCGGTCAGGTGCCATTGCGGTTTCTTTGCGTCTTTCCAGCATTTGCCACCGTTGGCGGCGCAAGCGTCGATGACCGGGTTGAGCGGTACCGCATCCTTGGGACGATAGGACAACTCGGTGCCCAGTGCCCAGTCGCCGACCGGCATATTGGCGCTGATGCCGTACATCATGCGGTCTTCCGGATATTCCCAGGTCGGCGCCGCGGCGAAGGTTTGCGGATCCACCTGCACGCTCAGTGACGGCAGTTTGTCGTGATAACGCATCACGTACAGACCCAGGTTGAGATCGGTGTTGTCAGGCTGCCAGCGCAGTGACACGCCCCATTGGCCGCTGTTGCGCGCCTCTTTTTCATCGTACCCGTAGGTACCCCTGCCCTCACCCAGCGCGTGGGTGGTGGACCAATAGCTCCCTACCGGGGGCAATTCACTTTTGTTCCAATTGAACTGCCAATACGCCTCGATATTCACCCCGGCACCAAGCCCCGACGCCAGGCTCAACATCGGGGCCGGCAGCAAGGCTTCCTTGAGCTGGGTACCGGGACGCGACAATGCCATGACATCGTAAGCGTTGGTGTTGTTGATGCCGCCAGCAGCGAACAGACTCTCGCCCCAGTTGATCACCTGATTACCCAGGCGAGCGCGAACACGTTGGTCACCGACATCGAAACTCTTGCTCACCCACAGATCCAGCAGACGCGCCTTGAACTCCAGATCGTCTCGGGCGCCACTGGTGAGGCCGTCGCTACCGACACCTTCAGGCCGGTTAGCCGATAGCGCACCGCTGGTGTCGGTCGCGGCAAAGTCCCGAATCCAGCTACCGCGCGCCATGAACGTGTAGTCTTCGGGAAACTTCAGCACCAGTTCATGGATGCCTTTTATGTAGTTGGTGAACAGGTCGCCCCGGTCGTAGTTCAAGTCGCCCTGGTCACCAACACCTGCGCTGGGCGCCAGACAGCCGCTGGGTGGATTGTGCCCGCCGGGGCCGCTAGTGATAAGGTTGCAGCCGCGCGATTCGGTGCGCAGTCCCATGCCCACGGCGATGGTGGAGTCGAAAGAGCCGCGAATGTTTTCGGTTTCAAAGGTGAACGCCATGGCAAATGGGGTTGCACACGCGATGACAAGACCTGAGGTTCTACTGATTATTTTTTTCATGTCTGTTCCCGAAAGCCGCTATCAGCGTTCGCTGTTGGCGCGCAGGTTGTCGGAGGTGTAGAAGTCGCGTTTCAGGCGCGGATTGCTCGCCCCGTCGGTCAGCCAGCGATGGTCGTTCTTGCCGGTGCCAATGGAGGTCATGTCGTACAGGTAGCGACCGTCAACCAGGTTGTATTGCGCCTGGGCTTCCATGTCGCAGGTGCCGGTCTCGTACACCGGGATCGTGTAACCCTCGCGGACCTTCCAGATTTGCCCCTGCTTGTCGTAGTCCACCGCCATCAGCGCGTTCCAGCTGTCTTCGTCGATGTAGAACAGACGCTTCGGTGCCTGATGGCGCATGCCTTGGCGGACGGTCGCTTCGACCACCCACACGCGGTGCAGCTCATAGCGACGCGATTCGGGAGCGATGAAGTCGCGCTTGGCCACCTCCTCGATCTTCGCCGAGTTGTCGTAGGCCCCGAACGAGTTGTAGGGCACAAGCATTTCCTGCTTGCCCAGCAGCTTCCAGTCGAAGCGGTCCATGGGGCCGAAGAACACGTTGGATTCATCGATGGTGTATTGATTGTCCAGGCCGATTTGCGGTGCGTCGTAGGAATACGCCGGCATGCGCCGCACGCGGCGCTGGCCCGGGAAGTAATAGAACGTGGTGGCTTGCTCGCCGGCCTTGGTGGTGACCACCCCGGCTTGTCCGGCAAGCGCGGCGGGGTCGGTGTAGCTGAAGTAGGTGGCGACTTCCAGGCGATCGAATGACGAGAACAGCGCGCTGCCCTTCACGCCCCATGGTGTGTACATGAACCAGTCGGTGGAGGTGCGCAGCCAGTCTTCACTGCCCTTGCGTGGCGAAATTCCGGAAACGGTTTTCGACATATCGAAGCCAACGCCGCGATAGCGCATTTTCATGTTCCACATCACTTCGGCACCCGAGGCTGGAAATGGAAACGGAATGCCTGGAACATAGGCTTCCTGCAACGCCAGGCCGTCGCCGTCGAGCTTGGCGAAACCGACGTTCTTCTTCGTGTTCTGCGCGACGAAATCCGGCACGCCACAGCTGCGTCGTGTCGGGTACACGTCCATCCGGTAGCCGGGAATCTTCTTGAACATTTCTACCTGGCCCGGTGAAAGCTTGCTGGCGTATTTATCGACGTTGCCCGAGTCGATGCTGAACAGCGGCTTGTCATCCTTGAACGTCCATTGCTTGCCGCGCACTTGGCCATGGGTCCAACTGCCACCTTGAGGACCGGGTGCTGTCCACGCGGGAATCACCCCGTCGGCACTGGCCGCCGCCTCGCCTCCCAGCGGAGTCAGTTTGGTGCCGAGTAATGCTGGATCCTTATCTGCTGCCTGTGCCGTACAGAAAAACGCCGAGGCAGCGACGGCCGCGACCAGATGCCGGATTACGACGCCAATAGAAAAATTGTTATGGGGGCGCTCAATCACTGTGTTCATGGGAGGGATCCTCGTGGGCCTTGATCAGCAACGGGGTGGTCTTTACGGTGGCAACCCGTTGCCTGCGCTAACCTAATCAACTGACTTGATCAAATGACCAAGTCGAGTAATCTAAGCAAGCCCGGTGCCAAGATCCACAGAGCGGGAATTAGTCGTTTCTTATCAATCGATTGCGCGATCGCGGGGTACACAGCGCGATAAAACTGCCGGAGGATGTTTCCGTTTGTTTCGCCGAAACGCACCGATTCGGGAAATAACGAAACAGTTGTTACTATTATTGGTGCAGCCGTTTCATGTCCCCTTTCCATTCATGACGCCTGGTGATTTGTTGCTGTAGGATCCGCAAGCGTCGACATCGCCCTTGTCGTTATAGGGCGCCAGGAATAAAGGAGATTGCTGAACCATGGCCAGAATGGGCGCTGAATTACGCCGGCAGGATTTCGTCGAGGCAACGATCAGAGTGATCGCCGAGCATGGCGTAGCCAATGCCACGACCCGCCGTATTGCGGCGCAAGCCGGCTGTCCGTTAGCTTCGTTGCATTACGTGTTCCATACCAAGAACGACCTGTTTTATGCGGTCTACGAATCGCTGTTCAGCCTGCCACCGCAAGCGCTGGAACAGGTACCGGCCGGGGCCACTGCTGCGGCGACGGCAGCCGAAGTTCTGCGGCAATTGATCACTTGGTTCATCGATCATCCGGATGCGGCCAGGGCGCAGACCGAGTTGTTCTTCTGGGCAATGCGCAATGACCCGCAAATGGCCAGCAAGATTTACTCGGTGGCCATTGAAGCCACCGAGCAGGCGCTGCAGCGAGCCATGGGAACTGAGTTGAGCGAAGCGTTTTTAAAGGCGTCCAGCCGCTTGCTGATTCAACTGGTAGACGGGCTGACCATTGCCTGGTCGGCCCACGGTGATCTGGATCGATTGCGAGCCGAAACCGAGACTGCTTGCACTGCGCTGGCCTTGTTGGTGGCCAGTCACTGAGTCGATCCTTGCCCAGGCGCCGCATGGGGATCAGATCGCGCAGGCTTCTTACAATTCATGACATTCGAACGGTGCGCAACGCCGATCCCGTGATGAACAAAACTGTCTCAGATGAAGTCATTTGCTCTATTTCGGTGGTTTTCGTTGCAGTAATGAGCTTTTCCTGCACAATTCGGCGGATTGAAATTCGATTCGAGACCGACTGATGACCCTGACTCCTCAAGACGAACGACTTATCAAGGCGCTGGCCTTGGCCATCGTGGATCGCCCTCGGGCGACACTCAAGGAACTGGCTGAAGCGGCTGGCGTCAGCAAGGCTACGCTGCATCGTTTTTGCGGCACCCGTGACAACCTGGTGCAGATGATGGAAAGCCACGGTGAGACGGTGCTGAACCAGATCACCACCACCACCGACCTGTTGCACGGCGAGCCGGTACAGGCGTTGCGCAGTTTGATCAACGAGCATCTCGCGCATCGGGAAATGCTGGTTTTCCTGCTCTTTCAGTACCGCCCCGACACGTTTGCGGTCAATGGTGAGGGCGACCGCTGGCAGACTTATGCTGACGCTCTGGATGCTTTTTTTCTGCGTGGCCAGCAACTGGGCGCGTTTCGCATCGATGTCACCGCCGCGGTTTTCACGGAGCTGTTCCTGACCATGATTTTCGGCATGGTTGATGCCGAGCGCCGTGGGCGCGCGGCCAGTGCCAACTCGGCCAATGTGCTGGAACAGATGTTCCTGCATGGCGCGGCCGGCGCAGCGAGTGCGTTGTAAGCCTTACTCGGTTTTCCTGGAAAAAAAAGCCCCGAGACCTTTCGGTCTGCGGGGCAAAGGCGGTTGGATGCGCCAACCAAAGGAGCTCTTGTCAGGCGTTATCTAACGGTTGTCGGCGTGGACCAACCTCCGCCCAGCGAACGGAACAGATCGACCAGAGCAATCTGGCGTTGCGTGCTGACCTCGATAAACGTTGTTTCATTGACGAAACTGGTGCGCTGCGCATCGAGATAACGCAGGTGGCTGTCGATACCGCCTTCATATCGGGCCTTGGCCAGACTCAGGGTTTCAGTGCTGGTATTGGCCAGTGCGCGGCGCGCGGCCTCCTCCCGGCGCAAGGTGTCGGTGGCAGCCAATGCATCTGCGACCTCGCGGAACGCCGTCTGAATCGTGCCTTCGTAGGCCGCCACAGCTGAATCCTTGCGGGCTTCGGCCAGACTCAGCCCGGCACTGTTGCGACCAGCATCGAACAACGGCAGCGAAAGGTTCGGTACGAAACTCCAGGAGCGCGAACCGCCGTCGAACAGACCGGACATCTGCGCGCTGGAAGTACCAAAGCTGCCGGTCAGGCTGATACGCGGAAAGAACGCCGCCCGTGCCGCGCCGATATCGGCATTGCGCGCTTGCAGTCGATGCTCGGCCGCAAGAATGTCCGGCCGGCGCTCGATCAGCGTCGATGTGGTGTCCGCAGCGATGTCTTGCACCAGCATCGGCTGCGTCGTCAGCCGCTCGGGAATCACCTTGCCCGCGTCCTTTGTGCCCAGCAGCAAAACCAGCGCGTTGAACGCCTGCTGCTTCTCGCGCAGATTGCGTTCCTGTTCGGCCCGCGCCTGTTCCACCAGCCCCAGAGCTTCCTGATAATCCAGCGCTGTCGCCGTGCCGCTGGAGCGGCGCTGACTGATCAGCGCGAACGAGTATTCGCGGCTGCTCAGGGTTTGTTGGGTCAACTCCAGCCGACGCTGGGCGCCGTCGTGAACCAGATAGGCCTGGCTGACTTCAGCGATCAGCGCGATCTGCGCGGCGCGGGCTGCTTCTTCGGTGGCCAGGTATTCCTGCAGCGCAGAGTCACTGAGGCTCTTTACCCGGCCAAACAGATCCAGCTCGTATTCGGGCAGCGACAGACCGACCTGATACTGGCTGGCCACCCCTGCCCGGCCGTCACTGGCCAGGTCCGACGGCAAGCGCTGGCGGTTGCCGGACGCGCTTGCATTCAGTCCCGGAACCCGATCGGCCCGCTGAATGCGGTACTGCGCCCGGGCCTGCTCGATGTCCAAAAGGGTCTGGCGCAACGAGCGATTGTTATCCAGCGCAACACCCACCAGACGGCGCAGGTCGGGATCGACGATGAACGACTGCCACGCCAACTGGTTGATCGGAGCGCCCTGTTTCAACGACTCGCCCGCCCAGTTGTCCGCAATCGGTGCGACGGGCCGCTCATAGGTCGGCGCCAACGAGCAACCGGCCAACAACATGGCGATCACCAGCGTAGAAAATCCTGAAATACGCATGTGTCACTCCTGAGCCAAAGCGGGTTGTTCAATGGGAGCCGGTTTACTGCGCAACATCGATAGCACCCACACAAAACAGATCGGTACAAACAACACACCCAGCAGTGTCGCGCTGAGCATGCCGCCGATCACCCCGGTACCGATTGCCCGCTGACTTGCAGCCCCTGCCCCGGTCGCCAGTGCTAGCGGCACCACGCCGAGAATGAAGGCCATGGAGGTCATCACGATTGGCCGGAAGCGCAGCCGTGCGGCCTCGATCGCGGCGTCACGCAGGCTGTAACCTTTTTCCCAGAGTTCCTTGGCGAACTCGACGATCAGAATCGCGTTCTTCGCCGCCAGACCGATGATGGTGATCAAACCGACCTTGAAGTACACGTCGTTAGGCATGCCGGCGACCATCACCGCGAGTACCGCACCGATGGCGCCGATCGGCACAATCAGCATCACGGTCAACGGAATCGCCCAGCTCTCGTACAGCGCCACCAGCAGCAGGAACACCACCAGAATGGCCAGCGCAAACAGTTGCGTGGCCTGACCACTGGAGACCTTCTCCTGGTAGGACAAACCGGTCCACTCGTAGCTGAAACCGGCCGGCAACTGCGCGGCGATACGCTCCATTTCTGCCATGGCTTCACCGGTGCTGTAGCCCGGCCCGGCATCACCGACGATGCGCACCGACGGATAACCGTTGTAGCGCACTACCTGCACCGGACCTTCCTCCCAATGCGTGGTGACGAAAGCGCTGAGCGGCACCAGATCGCCCGCGCTGTTGTGTACGTACAGTTTGAGCACGCTTTCCGGAGTCATCCGGTCGCCCTGCTCGGCCTGCACCACCACGCGCTGCTGGCGGCCGGCATTGGTGAAGTCGTTGATCACCTCCGAACCGAAAGCGGCAGACAACGCACTGCTGATCGATTCAAAACTCACCCCCAGGGTGCGCGCCTTGTCACGGTCGATCACTACGCGCAATTGCGGCGACTCCGCCAGACCTTCCATCATCGCATAGAGAATTTTCGGGTTGCCGTTGGCCTGACCAAGCACCTGATCACGAGCAGCGAGCAACGCTTCCCGACCCAGGCCGGCACGATCCTGCAGGCGTAGGGCGAAACCACCGGAGTTGCCCAGACCGTCAATCGGCGGCGGTGGCACGGCCATCACCGCACCGTCGTTGGCCACGGCAAATTGCTCGTTCAGCGCATTGACTTCTGCCATGGCCGATTGATCTTCGCCACGCTCCGACCAGTCCTTGAACACCGGGAATGCCAGCGCTGCGTTATCGCCCATCCCGGAGAAGCTGAAGCCGGACACCAGGAACGTCGACTGAACCGCGTCACGGGTAGCCAGGTAACGCTCCAGTTGTTCGCCAGTCGATTCGGTACGGGTACGGGTCGCGCCCGGCGGCAGCTGGACGTCGACGATCATGTAGCCCTGGTCCTCCACCGGCACAAACGATTCCGGCAGGCGCAGGTAGAAGTAACCGAGCATGGCGATAATGCCCAGGTACACCAACATCATCCGGCCGGAACGCGCCACCAGCCCGTTGTTCAGGACTGAATAGCGATCGGTGAGCTTGGCAAAGCCACGGTTGAAGGCGCCGAAGAAGCCGCGCTTTTCATGGTGCCCTTGTGGAATCGGCTTGAGCAGCGTGGCGCATAGCGCCGGGGTGAACGTCAGCGCGAGGAACCCGGAGAACAGAATCGACACCGCCAGCGATACCGAGAATTGCTGGTAGATCACACCGACCGAGCCGGACATGAATGCCAGCGGCATGAACACCGCCGAAAGCACCAGGGTGATACCGATGATCGCGCCCGATACCTGCCCCATCGCTTTCACCGTGGCGTCGACCGGCGACAAGCCCTCCTCGGCCATGATCCGTTCGACGTTCTCCACCACGACAATGGCGTCGTCCACCAGAATGCCGATGGCGAGCACCATGCCGAACATGGTCATCATGTTCACCGAGAAGCCCAGCACGTACATCATCAGCAGCGTGCCCAGCAGACACACCGGTACCACGATCGACGGAATCAAGGTGTAGCGGATGTTCTGGAGGAACAGGAACATCACTAGGAATACCAGGACCATCGCTTCGATCAGGGTATGAATAACCTTCTCGATCGCGACATCAACGAAACGCGAGGTGTCGTAAGGAACGGAATATTCCACGTCATCCGGGAAGTAGGCCGACAGTTCGGCCAGGCGCTGCTTGACCGCAGTTGCGGTCTGGATCGCGTTGGCGCCCGGCGATAACTGGATCGCCGCTGCCACGGCGGGTCTGCCATTCAGGCGCGAGTTGAAGTTGTAACTTTCCTGACCGATTTCCACGCGGGCGACGTCGCCCAGTTTAACCGTCGAACCGTCCTCGTTGGCACGCAGGACAATACGAGAGAATTCTTCCGGATTATCCAGCGTACCTTTCACCGCCAGGGTGGCGGTCAGTTCCTGCTGGCTGCTGGTCGGCGTACTGCCGAAGCTGCCAGCCGGCACTTGCACGTTCTGGCCACGGATGGCCGCGCTGACGTCGTCGATGGATAGCCCGTAGCCCACCAGTTTCTGCGGGTCGAGCCAGACGCGCATCGCCGCTTCAGAGGAGAAGAACTGCAGCTTGCCGACGCCCGGAACCCGGCGTAGCTCGTTGTTGATATTGCGCGCGGCGTAGTCGCCCAATGCGGTGGTGTCACTGTGCTGGGTGCCTTCCTTATAGTTCAGCGCATAGATCAGCAGGAAACCGGCACTGGTTTGCTCCACCTCCAGACCTTGGGTCAGCACGGCTTGCGGCATCCGCGCTTCGGCTTTTTTCAAGCGGTTTTGCACATCAACCTGAGCGAGCTGCGGATCTGTGCCCGGCTGGAACGTCACTGCAATTTCGGCGATACCGTTGGAGTTGTTGGTCGACTCGAAATACAGCAGGTTCTTCGCACCGTTGAGCGACTCTTCGATCACGCTGGTGACCGAGTCCACCAGCACCTTCGCGGAGGCGCCGGGATAGGTCGCCGTCACCTTGATCTGCGGCGGCGCGACGTTGGGGTACTGCGCTACCGGCAGCATCGGAATGACCAGCAGACCGGCCAGAGAAATGAACAGCGCTACCACCCAGGCGAAGTTCGGGCGTTTGATAAAAAACAGAGACATCGGAATATCCTCGCGGCGACGGCGCCCTTACTGGTGCGACTCAGGCGACTGAGCCTGGGCTTGGGGCTGGGCTTGGGGCTGGGCGGGTACGACCTTGGCACCTGGTTGCAGGCCGCTCAGTCCGCTGACAATCACCTGATCGCCAGCCTTCAGGCCTTCACTGATCTGCCAGCGCGAACCCTGCATGGAACCGGTCGCCACATTGCGCGCTTCGGCGCGGCCGTCGGCGCCGACGACCATGACCTGCGCGCCGCCATCGCTGCCGCGCTGCACCGAGCGCTGGGGCACGAGAATGGCCTGTTTGTCGGTGCCTTGAGGCGTGCGCACGCGCACGAACATGCCCGGCAGCAACACGCCGTCGCTGTTGGCGAACTTGCCGCGTAATGACACCTGCCCGGTGCCGCGATCAACGGCGATATCGGTAAACATCAGTGCGCCCTGACGCTCAAAAGCGGTGCCGTCGACACGAATCGACAACGTCTTACTGTCATCAGCGGAGAGTTTTCCGCCATTGAGCGATTCGCGCAGGCGCAGCGCGTCGGCGGCCGACTGAGTGAAATCGACATAGACCGGATCAAGCTGTTGAATCCGCGCCATCAACGTCGCGTCCCCCTGACCGACCAACGCACCTTCGGTTACCAGTGCACGGCCGACACGCCCGGAAATCGGTGCAGTCACCGAAGCATAACCAAGGTTCAAGCGCGCGCTTTGCAGATCGGCCTGAGCCGAGCGCGTGGCCGCCTGGGCGCTGCGCAGGTCGGCCATGGCACTGTCGAAGTCTTGCTGGCTGACCGCCTCGACCTTCACCAACGGTTCATAGCGCTTGACCCGCGCCTGTGCCTCAAGTGCGACGGCCTGGGTGCGGGCCAATTCACCCTCTGCT
Organism: Pseudomonas sp. MF6767; assembly: GCF_016405475.1. Taxonomy (NCBI): domain Bacteria; kingdom Pseudomonadati; phylum Pseudomonadota; class Gammaproteobacteria; order Pseudomonadales; family Pseudomonadaceae; genus Pseudomonas; species Pseudomonas sp. MF6767. The sequence goes on from NZ_JAEKCY010000017.1 coordinate 81,615, forward strand.
CGCGACAAGGCCGCCTTTAGCGGCGCCGGGTCGATCTGGAACAGCAGGTCCCCGGCTTTGACATCCGCGCCCTCTTCAAAACGCTTTTGCATCACGATGCCTGGCACGCGCGCGCGCACCTCGGCGACTCGCATGGGCTCTACCCTGCCCGGCAAATCCGAAGTCAGAGCCAGAGGCTCCGTCTTTACTGCCAGCACCTCTACAGCACGCGCCACTTCGGCCACATCCGTTTGTTCATTCGACGGCCCACACCCGGCCAGCGCAATGGCCGCTGCCAGCGAGCCTGCCATCCCTATCGCACGCAAATTTCCCATCTCTCACCCAAGGCTTGATTGAACTTGGTGCGGATGCTACTTTGCAAACTCTAATGAGTCAACATTGTCTCATATGAGAATATTGTGATCCCTATATAAACATCGCTAAAGGCGTGGTGATGACACCCAATTCCCATGATGAACAAATGCTCAAGTCGCTGACTATGGCGGTTGTCAATCGCCCCCGGGCGACAATGAAAGAGCTGGCGCAACTGGCGGGCATGAGTAAAGCGACCCTGCACCGCTACTGTGGGACACGGGAAAATCTAGGGCAGAGACTGGAGGAGTACGCCGAAAGTACGCTCAATCTGATTATCCGCAGCGCCGGTTTGCAGCACCTGCAGCCCTTGGACGCGCTGCGTCGATTGATCCGCGAGCACTTGGCTCATCGCGAATTGCTTGCCTTTCTTATGGCGCAATACCGCCCAGACTTCCTCGACTTCGAACGGGGTGACACACGCTGGCAGTTTTACCTGGCGGCGCTAGACGAGTTCTTCCTCAGAGGTCAGCAAAGAGGACTGTTTCGCATCGACATTACCGCAGCGATTTTTACCGAGCTGTTCATCACCCTGGTCTACGGCTTGGTGGATGCCGAACAGCGCGGGCGTGCAGCCAACGCCGAGTCGGCCCGAACGCTGGAGCAAATGTTCCTGCACGGAGCACTTTCTAGTGGCGAGTTCCGCGAGCACGCCTCTGTGCAGGAGCACGCTTCAGTCCTCAGAAATGCGTGAAGGCATCGCTGATGCTGGCAACCGGCGGGTGATTGGCATGATGAACAACATTGTGGTCAGCGGGCCGTGGCTGAACATACAGCGCACCCGAAATCAGCGCGACCACCAGCAAAGCGAACAGAAACCGACGCATCGTATACCTCCATCGTCCAGCCTTGGGCCGAACGCAGGTCTTTTGTTATTGGTCGTTCGAGTGTGGTCTCGGGACAAGGGTGAAAGCTTTGCATATCGCGCCAGAGATTTTGCATATCGTGCCAATACTTCTCAGGCCAAAGGCAGTATTTCATTCGAGAGGCTCAGATGATGTCCACAGTGCGTGGTGTTGCTTTGCTTGGTTTCAAGGCGTTTGCTACCAGTCAGGGGATTGATCCGGTTTCGGCGCTGGCGGAGGTAGACCTGCCCGAAGATCCGCTGAACGCTCAAATATCCGGCGCTCAATTCAATGCGTTGGTCCAGTTATGTGCGTTACGGTCGAGCAATCCCTTGTTCGGCTTACAGTTAGGCTTGCACCAAGGCACGCAAAGTCTAGGCACTCTGCTGTACGCCATGCGTAACGCGGCCAATGTGGGCGAATCGCTGAATCTGCTGACACGCTATTTCCATATACACAGTGACGGCGCACTAGTGCGCCTTGAACGCCGAGGCGGCAGTGCCCTTCTTGTGTACGAAGTCATTGACGGTACGTTGGCCTCAGTACATCAGACAGTGGAACTGGCGATGGGAGTTGCCGCATGCTTGCTCCGCGAACTGCTAGGGTACGCCTGGAAACCGAGAGCTCTGATGTTGCGCCACAGCGCTCCGGCCAGCCGCATTGCCTATCGCACGCTGCTGGGTGTCCCTCCGCGCTTTGACAGCACCGTCAATGCCTGGGTTTTCGATGAGTCATTACTGGCGAGACCTCTCGGAGCTACAGACGTCAGGTGTCAACTATTAGCCCAGCAACAGATCGACGAGTTAGCGCGCGTAACACTGCAAGAATTACCGTCTTATGTGCAAAAAAGGCTACGCAATGAGCTTGCCAATGGTCCGGTCACGCTTCGCGACATGGCCAAGTACATGATGATCAGCCCGCGCACCTTGCAACGCTATCTTCGGGCACAAAACACGCGATTTCAGGAGCTGCTGGACGAAACGCGCCAGACGATGGCCGCACGCTACCTCTGCGACTCATCGATCAGCCTGACACAGCTGGCAGGTATGTTGGGTTATGCCGACCTGAGCACCTTTTCCCGGGCTTTCACGCGCTGGAATGGCGTCAGTCCGCAGAAGTGGAAGCAGCGCATGAAACAAACTCTTGGGTAAAAAATGGCGTCCAATCCATTCATTCGTGCAATCAGTCTGACAGGGTTCGATCAATTTGCCCGGCGTCAGGGTCTGGACCCGAGCCGTATACTGCGACAGGCCCGTGTGCCTGCGATGTCGCTGCAGCGCCCGGAAGATATCCTCTCCTTCCAACAATATTGCAGCTTGTTGCAAATGTGCCGGCAGCGTTCGAATAACGCATTGTTCGGCCTGGAATTCGGGCTCCACCAAGGTGTCGACGTCTTCGGTGATATGTTTTTCCTGATCCACAACGCTCGAACCATCGGCGATGCATTGCTCGAACTGCGCGCGAATTTCGGGCTGTACAACGGCGCGGCACAGGTTGATTTGGAGATTGTCGAAGGCGTCGCGTTGCTGAGTTATCGAACCGATGAGATGTCGATTGTCGGATTGCCTCAAGCAGAAGAACTGGCGTGTGGTGTCGGTTTAAAACTGATGCTCACGTTGGCCGGGGATCAATGGCAACCTGAGGCGGTAATGCTTCGTCATCCGCCCCTTGCCGATGAGAGGGGCTATCGCCAGGCACTGGGTATTACACCAACGTTCTCAGCAGCACATACTGGTCTGCTATTTGACGCATGCGTGCTGACGCAACCACTGGATCGCTCCAGCGAAGCACTACATCAGATTCTTGCTACACATCTATCAGGTATAGAGCGCTTGTCGACAGACGTGATGCCTGGCTACGTCAGGCAATTGCTGCGTAACTTGTTGCCCAGCGGACGTGCAACGATCGACAAGGTGGCCGATTGCATGGCAGTCACCCCAAGAACCTTGCAGCGCCACTTGGCTCAAGAAAATACGTCTTTTCAGCAGTTGCTAGATGAGACTCGCCAACAACTGGCACGCAATTACCTGCTGGTTCCGACAGTCAGTCTTACACACGTGGCGCATCTGCTGGGTTACGCCGATGTCAGCACTTTTTCGCGGGCGTTTCATCGCTGGTTTGGTATGTCTGCGCTTGAGTGGTGCAGCCAGTCGGGGGTGAGCAGGCAGCCTTTATTGATTACGAGCCGGATGAAAGATCAGCTTTGAGCGGAGCGACCCAGCCCCTGCGTTTGCGGGGAAGACAAACCACGTCCAATGGCTCGTCTTGCGGCCCGCGCGGCTCGTCCATGACCCGACTGAACACCCGGCGCTGCGCCTCGACGAAACGGGACAGATTGAACGAATCCTGCATTATTCGCTCCTCCTACGATGAGCGCGTCGGTAATCTCAGTTCAGCGCACAGTCCGCCGCCTTCGCGGTTTCTCAAGGTCAGGGTGCCGCCGAGGGCTTGTGCCAGTTGCTGGGCGATAGCCAGGCCCAGGCCCGTGCCGCCGGTGCTGCGGTTGCGCGAATTTTCCACGCGGTAAAATGGCTCAATCACACGGGCCAGCTCCTCTTCGGCAATGCCGGGACCACGATCCATCACGGTCACCGAGAGGCTGTCGCCCTCCTTCGGCTCGACCCGCAGTTGCGCTGCACCGGCGAATTTGAGCGCGTTATCCGTGAGGTTTACTAGCACTCGGCGCAGCGCGTGGGGCCGCGTGTGAATCACTGCGTTGCTTTTGCCGCTGAGCTGCACGTCCTTGCCCATGTCCTGGTAGTCGAACACGAGGCTGTCGAGGAATGAATCAAGATCGGTACGGCGGCTTTCCTCGGTGGCGCCATGCACGCTGCGGGCATAGGCAACGCCTTCACGCACCAGATGTTCCATCTCGCCGAGGTCATTCCACAATTTGTCTTTGTCACCGCAGTCGTCCATCAACTCGGCACGCAGCTTCATGCGCGTGATCGGGGTTTGCAGGTCGTGGGAAATCGCCGCCAGCAGTTGCATGCGTTCTTTCAGATAGGCCGCAATGCGCGCCTGCATGGCATTAAAGGCGATGGCAGCGTGTGCAACTTCGGTCGGGCCTTGTTCATCCAGATGCACCGGGTGAGTGTTGGGATCAAGGTTTTCCACGGCCTGGGCCAGGCGGGTCAGCGGGCGTATGGCAATACGCACAGCCAGCCACGTGCATAGAATCATCAAGGCCAACTGGCCCAGCAAAACCACCGGCAGCCACGGCGACAACGGCACCATCGAGGGGCGCACGTCGATGGTCACCGGGCTGCCGTCGGCCAGTTTCAGATGGACCTGGAAATGTTTGATAGGCCCGGGAATGTCTGTCACGGTCATCGGGTAATCCTTGCCGATGGCCTCCTTGATCGAGGTCACTGCAATCGGCGTGTCACGCAGAGCGACGCCTGGCGAGCCTTCGTCGAGCAAATAGCGGTAATTGCGTCGATCCAGTTGTTTCAACCAACTCATGCGTTCCTCGGCGGGCAAGCGGTCAAGGATGGCAATGGACGTCGACACGTCGGTTTCCAGGTTACCGAGCATGGTGTTTTTCGCGGTTTCGTAACGCTCGTAATACTGCACGCCGAAGGACAAGGCCTGCGCCAGGGTCAACCCGACCAGAAAGATCAGCGACAGCCGCGAGATGAGGGTACGAGGCCAATGCAGCGAAGGCTTCATGCCGGTGCTCCAAGCACTTCCACTGGCAGCGAGAAGACATACCCTTCGCTGCGCACGGTTTTGATGTAAGCCGGCTCGCGGGCATCGTCAAGCAGGCGTTGGCGCAGGCGGCTGACCAGCAGATCAATGGAACGGTCGAACAGGTCGGCGTCACGGCCCTGGGTCAGGTTGAGCAACTGGTCGCGATTGAGTACCCGTTGCGGATGGTCGAGGAACACCCGCAGCAGGCGATATTCAGCGCCGCTGAGGGCGACCATGGTGCCGTCGTTATCGAGCAGATGGCGGGCGGAGGTGTCCAGGCGCCAGCGCCCGAACCCCAGCAACCTTCCGGTTTCGGTAACAACCAGGTTGGGCGGCAGCATGCGCGTGCGGCGCAGCACAGCGTTGATGCGCGCCAGCAATTCACGGGCGGCGAACGGCTTGACCAGGTAATCGTCGGCGCCCATTTCCAAGCCGATGATGCGATCGGTTTCGTCGTTGCGGGCGGTCAGCATCAGCACCGGCGTGGCCTTGTGTTTGCCGGCGCGAATGTCGCGGCAGAGCACCAAGCCATCGTCGCCGGGCATCATGATGTCCAGCACGATCAGGTCTACCGGCGTGGCCTCGAGAAACGAGCGCATCTGGCGGCCATCGGCAACCACGGTGGTCCGCAGGCCGTTCTTCTTCAGGTAGTTGCCTACCATCTCTCGAATCTCACGGTCATCGTCCACGATGAGGATGTGATCAACGTGTTCCATGGGCCAAGCCTCTGTCATTGGAAATTGCGGCTCAGTCTATAGAGGCTGAGCCCGTTCGCCCGCGGCGGTTTGTATTGCAGTGTATCTGCTGTGGCGAAGGATACATGCAGAGGCAAAAACAACAATTTCCTAGGTTTTGTATGGCTGTGTATCGGGACGGGGTCCTGATACGAACCGATTTATCCGCGCCTGTTTTTGACACAGACGAGATACCTCGCGGGCTTCTAATGAGCCACATCGAGGCCAACCCTAGCGCCTCGGCTCAACCGAACGACCCAACCCATGAAGCCTTGAGGAAACGACCATGAACACCAATACCCTCTATGCCACTTGCCTGTTTGCCGCCCTGAATATCTGCACCTTCTCGGCCCGCGCCGAAGCCGACGTCACGCCGCAGACCTACACCTACGGCACGCACCTGGACATCCAGAAAGTAGTGGCATTGACACAGGATGCCGGGGCTGCCTGCGGCATTTTCGATGCCCAGCTGACCTACCTGAATTCGCAGGGCAAGACGGAGATCCTGAACTACCGCAAATTTGCCGAATGCCACAGCGATAACTGAGCCCTGCCCACATTTCATCAGGAGACCCTTATGTTCCTCATCGCATTCCTGGGCGGCTTATTGACCGTCCTCAGCCCTTGTATCCTGCCGGTCGTGCCATTTCTGTTCGCCGGTATCGACCGCACACGCTCCTCGATCCTGCTTACCCTTGGTGGCATGGTTCTGACCTTCGCGCTGATTTCCAGCCTGGCCGTGGTCAGCAGTGAATGGGTGATTCAGGCCAACAACGCCGGGCGTCATGTGGCACTGGTGGTGATGGCGCTGTTTGCCTTGTCGCTGATCTCGGCACGAATCAGTGGCTGGCTGGCCAGCCCGTTCGTGTTACTGGGCAATCGCCTCGACCCCCAGACGCGCAAAATGTCCGGGCCGCTGGGTTCACTGATGATCGGCGTCGCCACCGGCCTGCTCTGGGCGCCGTGCGCCGGGCCGATCCTCGGGGTGATCCTTACCGGCGCCATGCTGCAAGGCGCCAATGCGCAAACCAGCCTGCTGCTGGTGGCCTACGGCCTGGGCAGTGCACTGTCGTTGGGTACGCTGATTTTCGCCGGACGCGGTTTAGTCAATCGCCTGAAGGCCTCGATTCCGGTCACTGGTTGGCTGCGGCGCGTCACCGGTTTTGCGGTCCTGGCCGCAGCGCTGATGATTTCTACCGGTGCCGACAAGACGCTGTTGGCCGGGGCGTCGTCCGAAGGCGTCAGCGTGCTGGAAAAAGGCGTGCTGCAAAGCGTCCCCAAAGTCGTCGAATACCTGGTAAGCAAGGCCAAGGCTGAACCCACCCTCGACAACGCCCGAGGCCCGATGCCGTCGCTGTCCGGCGCCGTGGAATGGCTCAATTCGCCCGCACTGACCAGTGAATCGCTCAGAGGCAAAGTGGTGCTCGTCGATTTCTGGACTTACGACTGCATCAATTGCCAGCACACCCTGCCGTACGTGAAGGACTGGGCGCGGAAGTACGAGAAGGATGGCCTGGTGGTAATCGGCGTCCACACCCCGGAATACGGTTTTGAACGCATCATCAGCAATGTCAGGGATGAGGTGAAAAAGCTCGGCATCACTTACCCGGTAGCCATCGATAACAACTACGCGATCTGGCGCAACTTCGATAACCAGTACTGGCCCGCGCATTACCTGATCGACGCCAAAGGGCAAGTGCGTTTCACCCACTTCGGAGAAGGTCGCTACGAGACGCAGGAAAAGATGATTCAGCAACTGCTGCAGGAGGCGAAAGCTCCAGCGGCGTAACCCTTGAAAACCCATGGCCCACAGGCAACGTGCTGTGGGCCATTAGCTTTTTCTCCTGCGGCCTGGGTTGCGCGACCACCCTCTCCCGCCAACCCCAGGCTAATCCGACACGATGCTTTTGGCCTCAAGAAATGCTTCCAGCCCAAAGACTCCAAACTCCCGGCCGACACCGGACTGCTTTACCCCGCCGAACGGCGCCAGCAGCTCTGGCGAAATTCTGTTGATCAACACCGAGCCGGCCTGCAACTGGGTCGCCAGGCGTTGGGCACGCTCCGGTTGCCGGGAAAATACATAAGCCTGCAAACCGTAGAGACTGGCATTGGCAATAGCGATCGCCTGTTCTTGCGAGTCATACGCAATGATCGATAGCACCGGGCCGAAAATCTCCTCTTGCGCGATGTCCATGTCATTGCTGACGTCGGCAAAGACCGTAGGCCTGACGAAATAGCCCTTGTCCAAGCCGGTCGGCCTGCCCTCCCCGCCGATAATCAACGTCGCGCCTTGCGCCTGCCCGCGGCGGATGAAAGCTTGTACGCGGTCGAATTGGGCGCGATTGACCAGCGGCCCGAGAGCAGTGGCCGGATCCTGCGGATCGCCGACGACCATCGCTTCAACCAGGCTTTTCACGCGCTCGATAATGTCCTCGGCGTGCGAGCGTGGCACCAGCAGACGTGTGCCAGCGACACATGCCTGACCGTTGTTCATGAACGCAGCATTCAGAGCCAGGGGAATGGCGATGTCGAGATCGGCGTCATCCAGGATGATAGAGGCCGACTTCCCCGTGAGCGACAGGCTCACTCGCTTCATGGTCTCGATTCCGGCACGTGCAATGAGCTTTCCGGTGGCGGTGGACCCGGTGAATGAAATTTTCGCGATGACTGGGCTGGCGCTGATTTCGTCACCCACATCACTGCCGCGTCCCAACAGAATATTGAAAACCCCGTTGGGCAACTCTGCGCGATGCAGCGCTTGGGCGAGCACGGTGGTTTGCAAGGGGCTCAACTCGCTCGGTTTGATGACCGAGGCACAACCCGCCGCGATGGCCGATGCCAGTTTGCTGCATATCGTCCCGGCGGTGCTGTTCCAGGGGGCAAACAGCGCCGCGACTCCGACCGGCTCCATCACCACGGTAGCGTCACCGACCGAACGACTCAGGTCGAAGTGTTTCAACACCTGCGCCGCATTGGTAAATGACTGTGAAGCGTAGCGACTGACCCATTGCGCACGGGCAAACGGCGCACCGTACTCTTCGATGGCGGTATCGCGAATTTCATTCGTGCTCGCCAGCACGGCAGCCTGCAACTGCTCGAGCATGTCGATACGTTCGGCCTTGGAGGTGCGGCCCATCGCGACTTGAGCATGCGAAGCCGCCGCGATAGCGCGCCTGGCATCTTCACGATCAGCCAGAGTGAGCGTACCGATGACCGCCTCGGTAGCCGGATTGATGCATTGCACCGTTTCATTGCCATGAACAGGAACGAATGCTCCGTCAATGTAACTGTGATTGATCTTCCACATCGTGGCGTACCTGATTGATTGCGGTTGCCCGCGATAAGCACAACGCCCGGTGTGCCCAGGCGTTGGCCGCGTCGAATACCCCCCTCTCTTGCGTTTCAGCGTTGCACAACTTCAAAACGAAACCCGCCGGGCGACGTGCAAAACTCGCCTCGGCGTAGAGCGCTGAAAGCGCCGCTTCGCCCTTGGCGTGTCATTTCGCCGTGGCGGCTTTTTCGATGAGGCGGGCAACCGGTTCCGGGTTCGAAACCATCACCACATGTGAAGCGCCCTTGACCACTTCCACGACTTTGGCAGCGGCGCGCTTGGCCATGAATGCCATGGCTTGCGGGGGAATGTTCTTGTCCTTGTCGCCGTAGATGTACCAGGACGGAATATGCTTCCAGGCAGGGCTGCCGGATGCTTCGTTGAGCGCCGCTTCCGTTACCGGGCGTTGGGTGGCGGCCATCAATGCCGCCTCTTTCGCGGGGACGTCAGCGGCGAACTGGTTGTGAAATTTATCCTGCTGGATGTACAAGTCCTTGCCCCCATCGGCCAACGGTACAGGCGCAGCCAGCGTTGGACCCAGCGTGCTGCCCGGGAATTTGCCGGCCAGCCCGGCGACGGTTTCCCCGGCCTCAGGTGCAAACGCACTGACGTAAACCAGGGCTTTGACGTTTGCATGATCGTTGGCCGCATCACTGATAACGTTGCCGCCATAGGAGTGGCCGACCAACACCACCGGCGAATGAATGCTCGTCAGCAATGCCGAGATTGCCGAACCATCGCTCTTTACACCGCGCAATGGGTTGGCAGCGGCAACCACCGGGTAACCGTCCTTCTCGAGAATCTTCACGACGCCATTCCAACTCGACGCATCGGCAAAGGCGCCATGTACGAGCACAATCGTGGGTTTTTCAGTTTGCGACCAGGCGTGTGTCGCCATGCTCAGGCTGACGGCGACGGCCAGTGCGGTTAATACTTTTTTCATTGTTGACTCCGGGTTTGACGGGAAATCAGGGAGCGAAGCGCGTGAAGACAAAGTCGTGATTACGCACTCGCGCCTGGTGACAGGCGAAGCAGGTTTCGTGTTGGGCTTCATCGGCCGGTTTACCGTTGATAAACCGCCCGAATCCCCAGCCACCGGTTGCTGCATATCTTTTCGAGTCCTTGACCATCACCTGCACGGTGGTGGCCGGCCCCGGGATGGACGCCGGCTCGAATTCCGGAGACTGCACATGTTTCCAGGCCAGCTTTACCAGCACCGTGCCATCAGGGAACGGCAGCGTAGAATCCTGATAAGCCTTGATGGCCAAGTCATTGCCCACCACGGCTCGCAGTTCGTTCAGGGGGGCCGCTTCCTGCGCCGGCGCAATCAGCGGCCATAGGCGGTAGTTTTCAGGCAGTTTCACGCCATAGATCGGCGAGGCGTCGCCCTTACTGGCGTCGCCCGCGGCAACACCGGTAGCCGTCAACGCTGCGATTGCAATGGCAGCCGACATCGCGGCCAGAAATTTCAGCTTCATTCTCGCCATCCTCTCAGCCGGTTTTCAAAGATGATCGGCGTCGATCACCGCCTGGGCGAAGGCTTTCGGCGCTTCCTGCGGCAAGTTGTGGCCTACTCCACCGGTGATCAATCGGTACTCATACTTGCCAGTGAAGCGCTTGGCGTACGCTTCGGCAGGTGGATGCGGTGCGCCGTTCGCATCACCTTCCAGGGTGATGGTGGGCACGCTGATGGATGGAAATGCCGCGAGTTTCTTCTCCAGCGCGTCGTATCTGGCCTCGCCCTTGACCAACCCCAGGCGCCAGCGATAGTTGAAAATCGACACGGCCACGTGATCAGGGTTTTGCAAGGACGCCGCGCTGCGCTCATAAGTGGCGTCGTCGAAATTCCACTGTGGCGACGCCAGCTTCCAGATGAGCTTGGCGAAGTCATGGGTGTTTTTCTCGTAGCCCAGGCGCCCACGCTCGGTCGCGAAGTAGAACTGGTACCACCACTGCAGTTCGGCGGCTGGCGGCAATGGCGCCTTGCCCGCCTCTTGGCTGCCTATCAAATAACCGCTCACAGCGACCAGGGCTTTCACTCTTTCCGGCCACAGTGCGGCAACGATATCTGCAGTGCGGGCGCCCCAGTCAAACCCACCCAGCACCGCCGTCTTGATTTTCAGCGCGTCCATGAAGTCGATCAGGTCGGTCGCCAGCGCAGCAGGTTGACCATTGCGAGCAGTCTTGGCCGAGAGAAAATGCGTATCGCCATAACCACGCGCAGAAGGGATCAACACTCGATATCCCTTGCCCGCCAAAGCAGGAGCGACATCAGCGTATGCGTTGATATCGTAGGGCCAGCCGTGCAACAAAATGACCACAGGACCATCGGCTGGGCCGAGTTCCGCGTAAGAAACGTTCAGCAGCCCCGCTTTCACATGCTTAAGTGCACCGAGAGAGGTGTGAGCTCCCGGGGTGATAGCCCCAATGGTGGACGCGGGTACATCAGCCGCGCTGGCTTGGGAAAAACCGACAGCCACCGCCGCGAATTGCAGCACCGCTGCTGCCAACAGCGATGGGGCAAGACCCCGCAGGCGGCTGGATTTATTTTGATTGTTCAGCAAGGTCATCTCCATGGTATTTCTCCGTAGCGAGCCGCCGAATAGCGGCCAGGTGTGTTGGCTGGGTTGCGTGTGAGCTACTGGGCTGTCTTCGTTGCGCTCAGCTTGGCGCGCAGCGGCCGGAAGGCCTCCCGCAACTCTTCGCTGAACAATTGAGGTTGCTCCCAGGAAGCGAAGTGGCCGCCCTTGTTAACCTCGCTGTAGTAGGAAAGTGATGGGTAAGCGCGTTGCGCCCAGCTTTTAGGCGCCTGATAGATCTCGTGCGGGAAGACCGTGATCGCCACCGGCACCTTGATGCTTGCGGTGTTCTGCGCGGCAGCGCTGAAATTGTTGTTGTTGTTTTCCCAGTAGAAACGCGATGACGATGCGCCTGCGTTCGTCAGCCAGTACAGGCTTATATCGTCCAGCATCTCGTCACGGGTCAATACCCGTTCAGGTTGACCATCACTGTCCGTCCATGCGGCGATTTTTTCGTACATCCACGCCGCGGTTCCGGTAGGCGAATCGGCCAGCAGGTAACCGATAGTCTGCGGGCGCGTAACCATCATCGCGCCGTATGCCGCATTGCGGCCGAAGAAGGTGCTCAAGGAATCAAACGCCTTGCGTTCAGGCTTAGTGAGCCCTTCAGGGGCCGGGTCGCCACTATTGATCGGCTTGACCAATTCGGGCGGGATGGTGGCCGGCATGTTCAAGTGAATGCCCAACAGCCCCGGCGGATTCAGGCGGCCCAATGCATCCGATATGACCGAACCGTGATCTCCGCCTTGGGAAACATAGTGGGTATAACCCAGACGCTTGATGAGCACATCCCAAGCCTTCGCGACCCGATCCGGCCCCCAGCCCAATTCAGTTGGCTTACCGGAAAAACCGTGTCCCGGAATCGATGGAATGATCACGTCGAACGAATCTTCAACCTTACCGCCGTAAGCAACGGGATCCGTCAGAGGGCCGATCGTCTTCAGGAACTCAAACTGTGAGCCAGGCCATCCGTGTGTCAGAAGCAGCGGCATCGCGTTGGGGTTTGGCGAGCGAACATGGATGAATTGAATATCCACGCCGTCGATAGTCGTGATGAATTCAGGCAGCGCATTAAGCTTCGCTTCGGCCTTGCGCCAGTCATAGCCGCTGCCCCAATACTTCACCAGCGCCTGGACCTGGGCCAACTGCACGCCTTGGGAAACGTCATTGACGGTCTCTTTGTCCGGCCAGCGGGTCGCCGCAATGCGCTTTTTCAGATCGGTCAATTGCGCTTCATCGACGTGAATTCGATAAGGTCTAATCGATTCGGGACTGGTCGAGGCCGAGCTGGCAACTGACGCATCGGCGGCCGGGCCAGCAGCCCAGGCACCACCGCTGCCGGCTATCAGGGCCAATCCCAAAGCGCCCATTCTCACGGAAGAAGCCAGACAATGGCGCCAGGTGAAACCGAACGTAGCTGCAGGCATTTTGAATTTCCTATAAGTCATTGGTCGACAACGTCGCGAAACGCGCAGAGATAGCCGCGAGTTAAATGAGTCATCCATTGGAGAAGGTTTGCGCCTTCTCGATGGGTTCATTTAAAGCCCCGTAGGTATCCCGTATGTGTCATCAACCGACTTAAAGGAATCGCTGTGTATCTATCCAAAGCGCAGATACAAAACGATACAAATGCACCAATCGCTGTTAAAGACAGGGTTCCACTTCGCGATCTAACCCCTGCCCATTCACGCCTTGATCGATTTGGGTATCGCGATACGGCTACTGGTCTTAATTTCGCGTAAAGCCAGACTGGACTGGATGGACGCAATACCCACCTGACGCCTGAGCACCTGTTCGATAAAGTCACTGTAGCTATCAAGGTCCTCTGCCAACACTTGCAGCACGTAATCGGCATCCCCGGTGATCTTGTGACAGGACAAGACTTCAGGCAGTTGAGCAATCACCGCCTCAAAATCATCGGGAGCGTGGTCGGCGTGGGTGGAAAAACGGATGTGCACGAACGCCATGATATCCAGCCCCAGCATTCGTCGATCAAGGTTCGCCTGATAGCCTTTAATCACACCCGCCTCCTCCATTCTCTTACGCCGCCTCCAACAAGGTGTCAGGCTTAACGACAAGCGCTCACTGAGTTCAGAGTTGGAAATACCCGCATCCTCCTGCAGCAACGCGAGAATCGCCAGGTCGGTGTCGTCGAGACTGATGCGTTTGGATGTTTTTTTCTGCATTACGTCATTCCTGAGTAAAAACGCCCGAATAATCCAGTAAACCACGAAAACAAAGCAAAGAAAGCGCGTCAGAGCCGGAACAGAATATTTGCACTGGCCCATATCAGCGGATGCGCACAATGTTTACAGTTTTCAGTGATTCCCACCGTTTGCACCACGGCACCGAATTGAAAGACGGCGTGCTCAAGCCGTCCTTCGAACAGCCCAGTCGGGCCGATACCGTCCACAATCGGGTCAAACAGGTAGGTCTTGGCCAGATCATCGAACCGCGAGCATTTGATCGGTCGTGCTATGTCAACGCGCACAGCGAGCGCTACGTAACTTTTCTGGAATCTGCCTGGTCTGAATGGTGCGCAACCGGGCGCACCCACGATGCGTTGCCGCTGGTATGGCCAGTCCGTGATCTGGCCAACGAGCAAGTCCCGACTTTCATCGACGGCAAACTGGGTTTCTACGCCATGGACGCCGGCTCGCCCATTACTGCCACCACCTGGCAAGCGGTAAAAACCAGTGCCGATATCGCACTGACCGGACTGGCGCTGATCGATGAAGGCCACGACAGTGCCTTTGCCCTATGCCGTCCGCCCGGCCATCACGCCGCACGTGAATACATGGGCGGCTATTGCTATCTGAACAACGCGGCCATTGCCGCACAACAGGCTATTACCCGAGGCTCCAAGCGTGTCGCGGTATTGGACGTCGACTTTCATCATGGCAACGGTACCCAGAATATTTTCTACGGGCGCAGTGACGTCATGTTTGTCTCGCTGCACGGCGACCCGACGGTGTCCTATCCGTACTACTCAGGCTACAGCCACGAAGTCGGCGCTGGTCACGGCGAAGGTTACAACCTGAACTATCCGCTGCCGAAGAACACCTCTTGGGAAAGCTACCGCAACGCCTTGCTCCACGCCTGCAAGAAACTCCAGCAATTTGCCCCTGACGTGCTGGTTATTTCACTGGGCGTCGACACCTTCAAGGACGACCCCATCAGCCACTTTTTGCTTGAAAGCGAAGACTTCATCGGCATCGGCGAGCTGATAGCCGGCGTGGGCTGCCCTGCCCTGTTTGTGATGGAGGGTGGCTACATGGTCGATGAAATCGGGATCAATGCAGTCAATGTGCTGCATGGTTACGAGAGCAAACGGGCCTGAAACTCCGCAAACCACTACCGTCAGTAGCCATTACATCTCTATCAAGGTCACGTGATTCCCACTTTTCTACCAAAACTCAAAAACATAAAATCAAGAGGTTTTGTAATGAAATCGACTCCGTCCGAGCGGGTTGAACAGCCCGCGCTGCAGCGCACACTCAGCAATCGTCACATTCAGTTAATGGCCATGGGCGGTGCTATCGGGACAGGCCTGTTCATGGGTTCCGGGAAGATCATCGCCCTCTCCGGCACGTCGATCATCCTCATCTATATGATCATCGGTCTGTTCGTCTACTTCGTCATGCGTGCCATGGGCGAAATGTTACTTTCCAACTTGAGCTTCAAAACCTTCGCTGATTTTGCCGGTGCCTATCTTGGCCCACGCGCAGCATTCTTTCTCGGCTGGTCATATTGGCTAAGCTGGAGCGTTGCAGTGATAGGTGATGCAGTCGTGGTGGGTGGATTTTTTCAGTATTGGTTCCCTGATGTACCCGCCTGGATACCAGCCATCGGCATGCTGATAACACTGTTCGCCTTGAACGTGCTGACTGTCAGGCTCTTCGGTGAAGTGGAGTTCTGGTTCGCGATCATCAAAATCATTGCCGTCGTTGCCCTGATTGGGGTGAGCATGGTGCTGATTGCCAGCTCCTTTGTCTCACCCAGTGGCGTTACCGCGTCCCTGAACCACTTGCTGGATAAACAGGGCGCATTCCCCAACGGCTTGTTCGGTTTCTTTGCCGGGTTTCAGATGGCGATTTTCTCATTTGCGGGCACCGAGCTGATCGGCACCGCAGCCGCCGAAACGCGCTCCCCCGAAAAGACCCTGCCTAAAGCCATCAACTCGATTCCGCTCAGAATCATCTTGTTTTATGTGCTGGCACTGGCCTGCATTATTGCAGTGACTTCCTGGCAACAGGTTTCACCCAACAAGAGCCCCTTCGTCGAGCTGTTTCTGGTTGCGGGGTTCCCCGCAGCAGCCGGTATTGTCAACTTTGTGGTGCTGACATCCGCCGCCTCATCGGCCAACAGTGGCGTATTTTCGTCCAGTCGGATGCTGTTCGGGCTGGCCAATCAGGACAACGCTCCGGGGATTTTCCGGCGTCTGTCGAGCAACAGCGTGCCTCTGCTGAGTTTGGCGTTCACCACCTTGTTGATGCTGCTGGGCGTGTTGTTGCTGTTCATCGTTCCAGAAGTCATGACCGCCTTCACCATCGTCTCTACCGTGTCAGCAATTCTGGTGATTTTCACTTGGTCGACGATCCTCGCGTCGTACATTGCCTATCGCAATACTCGACCTGACCTGCATGCAAAATCGACCTACAAGATGCCTGGCGGCGCGCCGATGGCCTGGTTCTCTTTGGCGTTTCTGGGCTTTGTTCTTTGTCTGCTGGCATTGAGACCAGACACCCGAATTGCCTTGATGGTCATGCCGGGGTGGTTCCTATGGTTGGCAATTGCTTACCAGTTGACCTGTTCCAGAAAACCCAAGCCCGTTGACAGTTCGGCAAATCAATACAAACGCGAAGGCTTGGTTTAAGGGCTATGGCTTACCGCCCTCGTACCTCCTGGCGCGGAACTCCAAGGAGTACGAGGGAAATCTTGTTGAGGTTCAGCGACCAAGCAATCTTTTCAGCACCAGTAGAGCAACAGCCCCGATTGCCAGTGCAGCAACCGGTTTTTCTTTGACGAATGTAGAAACGCTGTCCAGTGCGTCACCATAGGTTTGCGTCAGTTGACCCGCAGCCTGGCGTCCAGCGCCCTCAGCTTCCAACTTCGAATCACCAAAAAGCTTCCCGACTGCGCTCTGCGCTTTGCCAGCAACCTTTTCTACAACGCCTTCTACCTGTTCGCTCTTCATGATTAACCAAACCTTCGTGTGTGATTGGGTAACCCAGGAAAACCCCGGGCTTGAGGCAACGTGCAAAGCGTTAGGTGGACAGGCTTAGTGATTAGTTCAAAGTTGATGAAGCTCACTTGGTCCAGATCAACCGATAAGTCTTCTTACCTGTAGCGGCATCGTGATAGGGATCTTCGCCCGGGACCTCTCGCGTGCGCACGCACGGGCGTCCCTCGCAGTCAATAATGGCAGCGTCACCACCCTGGCGTTTCAACGCGTCTATGTTTTGCTCAAGCACCGCTAACTCTCGTTGCCTTTGCGCAATCTCATCGGTGCTGGGGACCGCAAAGAAAAACAGCAACGCCAGAGGCAATACCACACCTAGATGAATGGCGAAGATGCTGAGCCAGAATCGACGCTTAAGGCTGTCACTGGCGGCCTGGTACTTTTGCGCCGCATCAAGCGCAGCGGCATCGGCCTGTCTGAACTTGCCAATCAACTGCTCGGCCGCCTTTGAAGCCACTGAATCTGCGATCTGCGCCGCTGAAGCGCCCAGTATCGTCGGAATCTGTTGCAGGCTCTGCTCAACACGTTTTTCCAGATAGCCAAGACGCGCAATCGCCTGCTCAGCGGCTTTTCTGTCATTTTCCGCTGCGCTCATGATGCCCTTGGCAGCAACGGCCATGGCCCGCAGGCTGAGGTCATTTTCGTTCACGTGTTCGTCCATGGGTCATTACCTTCCATATTCGGGGCCGTCGCGGTGTTTGGGACGCTTCATGCTTAGCTCCAATGCAGGCACAGATAGCTCCAGCTGGGGACCGCTCATTTCCAGCTCAAGCCATTGCCTGTGCGGCATACTCAAATCACAGACGTCTCGCAGCTGAACAAAATGCATTGCTCCACCTGCGCCCATGACCAGAAGCACGCCACCTGCGCCCACCGGGTCGTCAGCTTGAATATTGCGTAAAAATCGCAGGTATATCTGTGAACGCTCGCGCATCATCGGGTCCAGGCCGCGAACAGCTTCGCGCGCGGTTTGCTCCACGAGTCGTTCAAGGCTTCCCGCGGACAACGCCAAGTGTTCTTCGTCGAAGGCGTCCAGATAAGGCACGGCTCGCGAAACCAGAGGCGTGTCGGTGTCATTGGCGCCCACCTCCACATACCAGTGCAGGCTTCTGGACGTTTCGACCAATACCTGATTCTCACCTGTCAGGGCGGCCATGAGTAAACGATGTCGCAGCCGTTCTTTTTTCAGGCTGGCGCCCTTCATCTTGAATTCGATCAAGCGCACGACACCTGGAAAACTCAGCAGTACGTCAGCCAGCTCTTTGTCTGCAGGCGTCTGCTGTAGCAGGTTGACCACGCTTGGGATCGAGGTGTTTGCGTCTAGACATGACCGCACGGCGAACCCGAGACCGTACAGGAAGTTTCCTATCACGACGTTTTCATAGAGTTTCTTCGTTCGGTGACGTTTGTTCTGATGACCAACATCATCCTGATCTTGCTGGTTCAACGGCACTCCGTTACTCCTGATGCTTGGGATGAAGGACCTTATATATCTGCAAAACCACCCGCCTCACCGCCTCTTCAATCGTCCCTTCATTGCGACACGTTACCCACCCCTGCTCCACAGCCGCTCGCTCAAACGCCTCGGTACACGCAACTTGCTCCTCCAGCTTAGACATCACCGTACTGCTCAAACCCCGCCGTCGTGCTGCCGCCCGCGCCCAGGATATTTGCGCCGCGGTGACAACCCCCACGTGCAGGTCCGGCACTTGCACCTGCCGATTAATGTTCAGCTCAAGAATGTCTGCAAAGGGTATCAACCGACGAAACGCGGCATCAGACGGGTACCAGCGATCCATCAGGATGATGCTGTCAGGTGGCTGCGCGGCCAGTACGTTTTGAGTAATCCAGCTGCGGCTGTCGGCAAAGCGCTCACACACCTCAAGTTCCAGATCCCGGCTGGGATCTCGGGCGAACGTGTTAACCAGAGCCATCGTTTGCGCTCGACAGGGATCGCTCTTGCGCTCGCACAGTCGCACGACCTTTATGTTGTCGGCCCTCAACGCTGTCGTAACGGCCTCCAACAGCGTGGTTTTACCGGTGCCTTTGGGGCCATCCATCGAAATAAACAGCGCACGAGTCATACGGGCGCTGCATCATCGTTCAGGTTGTGCCGTTCCATGGAGCCTCGGGGTCTGTGCGGTTGGGCGAGTTGGCCTCCATTATGGGCAACCCTATTGCCCAATGCGAGGCTGGACTGGCCGACGTGCCCTCCCCGCGTCGACAGTCAGTCATTCAGCATCCGGCTTTCCGGCACACCAGCCTCATACCTCAACGCCCATGGCGCAATCAACCGCTGCGGGGTCTGGCAGGCTTTGCGTTTAAACACGAAGTTGCGGCATTTCTCGGCAAACTGCTGGCGGTTTTCCACCATGTCGAGTCGCATCTGTGCCAGCTCCTGCTCGCGACAGCGTTCAACTTGCTGAGTATCCAGCATGGCTTTTCGCGTGCGTGCGTGAAGGTACTTATCATCGGTCAACGCACGGTCAGCCTCTTGCAAAAGCCACAGGCCGAATGCCTGCAGACAGCGGGGCCCGATGCCCTGAACCATGCCGTACTGCTGGGCCTGGATGGCGCTGATGGGCAGGCATTCTTCGGTGAGCTTATGCGCGATTTCGCTGCCCACCGCCCGTGGCAGGCTGTAGGTCCAGTATTCGGAGCCGTAGAGCCCCATGGTTTTGTAGTGCGGGTTGAGCACCACACCTTCGCGAGCCAATACAATGTCGGCGGCCAGCGCCAGCATCACGCCGCCTGCGCCTGCACTGCCGGTCAGGCCGCTGATCACCAGTTGCCTGGCGGTGAGCAGCTCCAGGCACACATCGTCGATGGCTTGAATGTTGGCCCAGGCTTCCAGCCCCGGCACGTCGGCGGCCTGGATGACGTTAAGGTGCACCCCATTGGAAAAACTGCCGCGCCCGCCCTTGATCAGCAACACTTGGGTATCTCGCGCCTTGGCCCAGCGCAACGCAGCGACCAGCCGCTGGCATTGTTCGGTGCTCATGGCGCCGTTGTAGAACTCGAACGTCAGTTCGCCGATGTGGCCGAACTCTTGGTAGCGAATGGGTTGATAGACCCGCTCGTTGAACGCCTGGCGGGCTATTGAGCTGTCCAGCACCGGAACGCCGGCCAGCCTTTGCGCCAGTACGTGCCGTGCCGGCAGCTTGAAGGTCTCTGGGCCTTTGGGTTTGAGCGAGCCGATCCACAGGCTGTGATCTCCGGCCGCCACCAGCACAGCGTCGTCCTGTACCGCGAGGATTTCTCCGGGAGCGCCCTGGCGGACGTCCAAGTGCGCGTCGTAGAGGTAATATTGCCCGCCCAACAGGCTGGCCAACACGCCGGGCTGGCCATCGGCAGCGTCGATGCTGCGCTTGATAAAGCCTGCGCGATCGAACCAACTGAAGGTGCGGTCGGCCTGGGTCATGTTCGGCTGCAAGCGCCCGATGACGCTGGGTTGGGTGTAATTGAGCGGTGTGGGGACGAAGCCCTTGGCGAATTTCGCCACGACGTCACGAATGCAAACCATCGCGGCATCGCTCACCAGGCCGTTGTACAGCTCGGATTTGCGCACCTGGTCGGGCATGTCGAATTCACAGGTGGACCATATCGGCCCTGCGTCCATTTCCTCCACCGCTTGCAAGGCGGTGACGCCCCAACGGCGAGCCTGCTGGGTGATAGCCCAATCCAGCGCACTGGCACCGCGGTCACCAACGATGCCCGGATGGATGATCACCACCGGGCGCTGCGGATGGCTCCATAGTTGGTGCGGCACACGGTCCTTGAGAAATGGGCAGATCACCAGGTCGGCACCTGACGCCTCGACCTGCTGGCACACCGTGGCTTGATCGGTGAACACCACAACGCTGGGGTCGTGACCCGCCTGGCGCAGATCCAGCCAGGCTCGTTGGGTCAAACCGTTGAATGCCGATGATAACAACAGGATCTTGAGTGATCGCATGGCTGACTCTTCCTTGAGAATGTGCGACCAGAGCTGCTCGTTGAGCCGTCCCTGGCCATCGATAAGCGCCCAAGGTTATAGAGCGGGCCAGCACGGCCAACTGATCGAGATCAATAGTCGGGTTCTGTTGTTCTCAAGGTTCGGCCGGTGAAAGCGGCTTATATTTTCTGAATCACTGCGCAGCCCACTCATCAAATGAACATGCCCTGCTCGGGTACGCCTTGTTAACCGTAACGGAGCCACGTTCATGTTCGAGAAAGCGCATTACCTCATCAGTTTCATCCTCGACAACCAGCCACAAAGCCGCACGCTTGAGCACGATGCAGACACGCTGGACCCGCAATGGGCCGAGTCCCTGCTCAGGCAGCGCTTCGCAGAGCTCAAGGACGCGAAATTGAGCGACGTCCAGGTGCAAAAGCGCAACAAGCCGGCCGATGAAGGCCATGACATCCCAGGGCATTACCAGCAGCCCTGATTTACGTATCAGAAAACCGCTGCCCGTTTATCAATCACTGAATATTCGGAGGACCTATGAACCCGACAACTCAAGGTTGGACCTGCGCCTGCCCAGGCTGCACCTGCCAGGTGACCCATGACACGCGTCACCAGCGCAACGGCAAAGCCTACTGCAGCCAGGCATGCGCCGACTTGCACCCCCAGGGTCAAGCGTGCTCCAGTGCCGATTGCCATTGCGAGTCGAATGTGAAGGTGCAAGACCGCGCTGTCAGCGATAGCCAGCTCGACGAGGCGATCGAAGAAACCTTTCCTGCGAGCGATCCCATATCGCCTTGATCATTCAGACCCATTAGGAAAACGGGGGCTGCATCGTGGCTCTAGGGTCTAGCAGTTGACAGCCCCCGGCAAAACTCAACAACCTGCACGTCTCACCGCCCTGCCCTGAGGCTGCCCTTGGACTATTTCACCGCGCTCACCGCATTCATCGAAGCCGCCGAAGGCAACAATTTCTCGCGTGCCGCCGAACGCTTGGGGATCAAGGCCTCAACGGTTTCACGCTATGTGAAGGACCTCGAGCAAGACCTGGGCATCGCGCTGTTCAACCGCTCCACACGCACACTGCATCTGACCGAAGGCGGCCAGACCTTCCTGATACACGCGCGCAGGGTATTGGATGAACTGGAACACGCCAAGGCCGCCACGTCTGCGCTGAACCAGCATCCCCGGGGCGTGTTGAAACTCAACCTGCCGCCGGCGTTTGCTCGGCATCACATCCTGCCGGCGTTGAATGACTTTCTGGTGCGCTACCCGCAGATCAGTGTGGAGCTGGTGCTGGATAACACCCAGGTCAATTTGATTCATGCCGGCGTCGACTTAGCCATACGCATTGGCGAGCTGGCCGATTCGACCCTCAAGGCACGCAAGCTCAGCGACGGCCACTACCGCTTGGTGGTCAGCCCGGCGTTTGGCATGCAGCACCCTCCTCCTTCCACGCCCACCGACCTGGCCGGTTTGCCTGCGGTGCTGGGCACGGCTACCACCGGCGATATCAGTTTTGTATCCGCCGGCCGCGCGCTCCCGTTGCAGCATGACGGCGTTATTCGAATCAATGACCTGGACGCGCAACTCATCGCCGTGCGCCAAGGCTTGGGCTTTGGGCTGTTGCCGGACTGGCTGGTGGCGCAAAGTATCGAGGCCGGCGACTTGGCAGTGTGGCTGCCCGAATGGCATATCCAGGGCGTTGAGCGGGCGTTTGCGGTGTGGTTTGTGTACCCGCCCAAGCGCATCGTATCGTCCAAGGTCCGGTGTTTTATCGACTTTATCGTTGAACGACTGGGCGAAACACCGGACTGGAAGTGACTCAACTGAAGCGGATATCCAGCGCACGCAAGTAGGTTTGCAGCCCCGCATCCTGAATCGGGATCAGGAACGCCTCGCTATCCGATTCATTAAAATGCGCATGCCAGTAACCCGGTGGCGTGACAAACGCCAGGCCGGGAGACCAGTCGACCCGCTGCGGGTTACGAATTTGCCCATCCGCGTCCAGCTCGGTGCCCACCAATGAATAACAGCCCGTGGGGCAATCAATAATGAAGTCCAGTGCAATCGACTGATGCCGATGGGGTTTCTGCACCGATCCCGCCGGCAGAATCCCGTACATGGCCCACAACACGTGGGTCACCGTGCGCGTCTGCGGGAAATGACGGTTGCCCAGCAGGATGCTGATGCGGCTGCGGTCCTGTGCCCTGGGATCATCGGCCGCTTCACGCAACTTCGCGTTGGCCAGTGCTGCTGGGTACAGGGTCGGCGCAAAGCGATCGGCGCGGGGTGTCACCCCCAGGTAACGCAGCAACGGCTCATCGTGCACATAGTAAAGACGTGCATCCTCGCGGGCACTGAAGTGCGCTTGCTGTAATCCCGGCAGGGCGATAAAGCAGCCCTTGGACCATTGAATCTCATACTCCCCCTGAACCACGCTGCCCTCCCCGGCAATCACGTAGAACACCTGGGAAGTGGCGTTGGGTTGCAGGGTCAGCGTGTCGCCAGGGTTAAGGCGCATGAAGTTCGCGCATAGCCCGGGGCCTGTCGCAGGGCCTTCGCAGCCCAAGGCGTCGCTGAGGTCCAGCGGTACCACGCGGGAGGGGCCATTGTCATACAGCGAGGCCGGAAAGCTGTGGTAGGGAATGCGGGAAATCAGGTTGGCACTGATGGGATTCGCCGCCTTGCTGTACTCGAAGTACTCGGCGTCCACTTGGTTGATATCCGTCAGTGCGGGGTCGAATTCACGGTTCATCAGGCTCACCTCAGTCTTGGGCTGGATCGCGCAGCACGGTTGAAGCGCTGCACGGGCTAAGTGGACTATAGGCATTGCCCATTGGCGGATGAATGCCTGTAACGGCACAGCAGTTATGCGAAACGGGGCAGTTAACGCAATTGGAACCAGGTGGTTTTCAACTGGGTGTACTTATCAAACGAATGCAGCGACAAATCGCGGCCGAACCCCGACTGTTTGCCGCCGCCAAACGGCACGGTCACGTCCAGGGCGTCAATGGTGTTGACCGACACGGTACCAGCATTCAGGGCACGCGCCACGCGATGCGCACGGTTCAGGTCATCACTCCACACCGATGCCGCCAGGCCGTAGACGCTGTCGTTGGCTTGCTGTATCGCCTGTTCTTCGGTATCGAAGGCACTCACCGCCAGCACGGGGCCAAACACCTCATCACGGGACAGGCGCATGTCAGCGGTGACGTTGGCAAATATCGTCGGCTGGATGAAGTTTGAACAACCCTCGATGTTCAACTGTTGGCCACCGCTCAACAGCGTGGCGCCTTCTGCGCGAGCCTGCCCGATGGCTTGCATGATGCGTGCGGTTTGCCCGCTGTCGACAATTGCACCGGCGGCGCTGGCGGGGTTCAGTGGGTTGCCG
The DNA here is from genome assembly GCF_016405475.1 of Pseudomonas sp. MF6767. NCBI lineage: Bacteria > Pseudomonadati > Pseudomonadota > Gammaproteobacteria > Pseudomonadales > Pseudomonadaceae > Pseudomonas > Pseudomonas sp. MF6767. The sequence continues at coordinate 105,730 of NZ_JAEKCY010000017.1, forward strand.
GGCATCCAGGCGTGGGATTTATCGATCAGGCGCTCGATGAACTCGTCGTGGATGCAGCGTTGCACATAGAGGCGCGAATTGGCCGAACACACCTCGCCCTGGTTGAAGAATATCCCGAAGGCCGCCTTCTCCGCCGCCAGGTCCAGGTCCTGACAGTCTGCAAACACCAGGTTCGGGCTCTTGCCACCACACTCCAGCCACACCTGCTTGAGGTTGGACTGCGCGGAGTACTGCATGAAGTACTTGCCCACTTGGGTCGAACCGGTAAACACCAGGCAATCGACGTCCGGGTGCAACCCCAGTGCCTTGCCGGCGCCATCGCCCATGCCTGGCACCACGTTCAGCACGCCCTCGGGGACGCCCGCCTCGAGCGCCAGTTGGGCCAGGCGCAAGGCGGAAAACGGCGATTGCTCAGCGGGCTTGAGTACCACGCTATTGCCTGCCGCCAAGGCGGGTGCCAATTTCCAGGCGGCCATGTCCAGCGGGAAGTTCCACGGCACCACCGCTGCGATCACGCCCAATGCTTCGCGGGTAATGGTCGCCAACGCGTTGTGGGCAGTCGGCGCGACCTGATCGTAGAGCTTGTCCAGGGCTTCACCGTACCAGGCGAAAACATGGGCCGCGCCGGGTACGTCGACGTTATAGGCGTCCATTACCGGCTTGCCCATGTTCAGGGAGTCCAGCAGTGCGAGTTCTTCGCGGTGGGTCATCAACAGGTCGGCGAGTTTGATCAGGACTTTTTTGCGTTCGCCTGGAGGCATGCGCCGCCACGGGCCGTTCTCAAAGGCGCGGCGTGCGGAGCGCACTGCCAGGTCGACCTCCGCTGCACCGCAGGCGGCGACCTGCGCAAGGACTCGGTTAGTCGCCGGGTTGATGGTGTCGAAGGTCGCCCCGCAGAGTGCACCTACGGGATGGCCGTCGATCAGGGCGGTGCTGATGAAGGTTTGGCGGGCAGCGCGTTGCTGCCAATAGTCTAGGTTGAACATGTTGTATTCCTGAAGCGGGGTATGGATCCAACATCCTGGCCGGCCCTGAGGGCGCCATCGGGGGCAAGCCCCCTCCCACATGAGCCCAGGTGTGTCAGTTGTATAAGTGGGTGGCTATTTCGCTTATTCGGCCATGTGCAATTCCGGCATCCCCACCCGGAACCCTCGGGTGAGGCACAGCAAACACAGCAGCCCCAGGCCCATCCAGCCCAGGCCGATGGTGAACGACAGGCCCGACAGGCTCGTCCACAACCACAGCGTGCTGAGAAACCCCAGGCCCGGCAGGGCGGCGTACAGCAGATAGTTGCGTGTACCGCGCAGCTTCTGGTCGCCCAGGTAATGCTTGATCACGGCCAGGTTCACCGCCGAAAACGCGAACAGCGCGCCAAAGCTGATCATGTTGGCCACGGTGTCCAGGCTGATAAACAGCGCAATCAGCGAAAACAGGCTGACCAGCATGATCGCGTTGGCCGGCACGCGTTTTTTCGTCACCAGCTTGCCGAATACCCTGGGCAATGCGCCGTCGCGGCCCATGGCGAACAGCACGCGGGACACGCTGGCCTGGGAGACCATCGCGGAGGCGAAACAGCCCGCCACATAGGTGGCGGTAAACGCACTCACCAGTAGCTCGCCGCCGACCCGGCGCATCACATCGACCGAAGCCGAGTCGGGATCGGCAAAACTATTCCATTCCGGGAAGACCATCTGGGCGCAATACGACACCACCAAAAACAGCAACCCACCGATCAGCGACACCGCCATGATCGCCTGCGGAATGGTACGACGCGGGTCAGGTGTCTCCTCAGCCATGGTCGACACGGCATCAAACCCCAGGAACGACAAGCACAGCACCGCCGCGCCGGTCATGATCAGCGGCACGCTGAAACCTTCATGGTGAAACGGCTTGAGCAGCGACACCGGCTCGGCTTGCCCGCTGAGGTTGTGGATCGACAACCCCACGAACACCACGATGAACACCAGTTGGGCCACGATCAGCACCCAATTGACCCGGGTAATCGACTCGATACCCACCAGATTCAGCGCCGTCACCAGGGCAATGGAGCCCAATACCCATACCGCGGTGGGCACGGTAGGAAAGTATTCGGACAAGTAGATGCCGATCAGCAAATAGCTGAGCAGCGGCAGGAAGATGTAGTCCAGCAGCAAGGTCCAGCCGGCGATAAAGCCGAAGGAGGCGCCAAACGCCTTGCGCGTATAGGTGTAGACCGAGCCCGAATACGGGTGCGCCTTGACCATGCACCCATAGCTGTAGGCCGTCAGCAGCATGGCAGCCAGGGTCAACAGGTAGGCGGTGGGCAGGTGCCCCTTGGTCATTTGGGTCACCAGACCGTACGTGGTGAACACCGCCAGCGGCACCATATACGCCAGCCCGAACAGTACAAGCCCGACAAGGCCCAGGGGTTGTCGAAAGCGGCGCGATGAGGTTGGTTGGGTTGGGGTTTGATGGACGGGAGTATCGGCTACGTTTGTTATTGTATTCATTGCTGACTCCTGGAAAGTGGAATGCAGGGCGCCGCGGCGTTCGATCAAATCGACACCTTTGATGAGTCATCCATTGGGAGCGGTGGGCAGGCCGCTATGGGCCGCCCACCCTGTTCAACCGAAGCGGCATGCGGGGGCTCAGCCCTTCACAGTTTTCCCGCGATCCGTGCGGTGCGGTCCACCGCAATGCGGGTCTTGTCGACCAGTTCATCGAGCTCCGCGCGGCTGGCTACCAGGGCCGGCGCCATGATCATGCGGCCCAGGGTCGAGCGAATGATCACGCCTTCTTCAAAGCCAAAAGTGCGGCATTGCCAGGCCAGGTCGTTTTCATTGGCAAAGCGTTTGCGCGTGCCTTTGTCCTCGACAAACTGCAAGGCTGCCAGCAGGCCGGTGCCCTGGATCTCGCCGATCAGCGGGTGGTTGCCAAAGACTTCGTGCAGGAGCTTGTGCAAATACGGCCCGGTGTCGTCCTTTACCTGGCGCACGATCCCTTCGTCACGCAAGGCCTTGAGGTTGGCCAGGGCCACCGCCGCCGCAACCGGGTGCCCGGAATACGTCAGTCCATGAGCAAACACCCCGCCCCGCTCTACCAGGGCTTCGGCCATGCGCTTGCTCAATACCAAACCGCCCATGGGCAGGTAACCTGAGGTCAGGCCCTTGGCGATCGACAACGTGTCGGGTTCGAAGCCGAAATACTGATGGGCAAACCACTCACCTGTACGACCGAAACCGCCAATCACTTCATCAGCGCACAGCAGCACATCGTATTGGCGACAGATACGCTGGATCTCTGGCCAATAGCTTTCTGGCGGAAAAATCATGCCGCCGGCGCCCTGGAAAGGTTCAGCGATAAAACCGGCGACGTTTTGCGCGCCCAACTCCAGAATCTTTTCTTCCAGTTGCAGGGCGCAGCGCCGCCCGAACTCGGCCGGGGTCAAGTCACCACCCTGGGCGTACCAATAAGGCTCGTCAATGTGCGCGACGTCCGGGATCAAGCCGCCCATTTCATGCATGAATTTCATGCCGCCCAGGGCAGACGCCGCCAGGGTGGAGCCGTGATAGCCGTTCCAGCGACCGATCATGATCTTCTTCTGCGGCTTGCCGAGCACTTGCCAGTAGCGGCGTACGGTGCGGATCAGCACCTCATTGGCTTCGGAACCGGAGTTGGTGTAGATCACATGGCTGTAGTGCCCTGGCAACAGGCTGAACAGCAACTCGGACAGCTCGATCACCGCCGGATGGGTGGTGTGAAAGAACATGTTGTAGTACGCCAACTGATCCATCTGCGCAGCAGCCGCAGCCGTCAGGTCCTTGCGCCCATAACCCAGCTGCGTGCACCACAGGCCCGACATCCCGTCCAGGTAACGCTTACCCTCGCTGTCCCACAGGTACAGGCCCTCACCGCGGACCATTACGCGCGGGCCTTCGGCATTCAGCGCCTTTTGATCCACAAAGGCATGGATATGGTGGGCCGCGTCCGAGGCCTGGTAGTCCTGGGTCTGGCGTTGCGGTTCAAAGGGTAGGTTCATGGCTTTTTCTCTTGTTGTGGGTAGTCATGCAGCCGGTCAACGGCCTTTGCTCATGTAGCGTTCGAGGGGGTCTTTGCTCAGCCCGCCCTGGGCCTCGGCCAACGAGTCGATAAACAGGGAAAACAGTTCCGATTGCGTGCCGATGTCGAGCTTGCTGTAGATGTGCTTGCGGTGGGACTTGATGGTGTCTTCGGAGACCCCGAGGCGCTCGGCCAGCGAACGTGTGGAGTGGCCGCGCAGGATCAACTGGGTGATCCGGCATTCGCGTTCGGTGAGCAGCGAGGAGCCGAAGTTGTTGAGTGCCGAGTGAATACGCTGTTCCAACAGGCTTTCGAAACGCGCGCCCTGAGTCTCCAGGCCGACGAAGTGCTTGCCCAGCACTGCCAATACCCATGGTGCTATGCGCTTGAAATGCTCGGTGGTGTCCGCGTCGAGCTTCTGCGTAAAGGCCAGCGACACCGCCAGGCTCAAGCCGTTGCTCGCCTGCAGGATGTAGTTGAGCTCATCCTCCAGGTGCGAATGCCGGTAAAACGACTGGTAGTACTCGCTGTGCTCAAAGTGGTCGGGGGCCACATCGGCGAGGTCGTAGCAGCCGGAAGTGGCGCCCTCCACGCAGGCGCCGTAGAACGGGTCGAGCAAGTAAAAACCGGAGAGGTACTGGCGCACATTGCCCTGGGGCAGCCATGGCCCGTCCAGTTCGAACAATGCGCTGGGCATGCCGTCGTGGGGGTACAGGTACAAGGTCGTGGCCTGAATGGGGCGGATACACCCCAGGGCATCGAACAACGTGGCGGCAAACCCCGCGTGCCCGATGCTCTCGGTCACCCTGGCTATCTGTTCGAACCACTGGGCTGAAGACAGTCGATCATTATCCACTTCGAAGACTCGCCGTCATAACGGTTGGGTGCGACACCAGATCACTGGCGCCGGGGACTGAAGTGATAGTCCCACACCCGCAAAGTCATCGAAATCACCCCTTAGGGTGAGGGGGTGCGCTGGAACCTCGGAATCGCCAAGCCCAGGCTTTCGCGCAAGGTCGAGCCCTCGTAGGCCGTGCGATAAACACCGCGCTCTTGCAGCAAAGGGATGACCTCCTGAGTAAAGCGATCAAATTGCCCAGGGTGCCCGATGTAGATATTGAACCCGTCCACCGCCCGTGCCTCGAACCAATCCGCCATTTTCTGCGCCACCGTGGCCGCGCTGCCCACGAACGCGCCTGGGCGCAATTGCCGGCCAAATTCGACGGCCTGGCGCAGGCTGAAGCCCTGCTCCCGCGCCTGGTCGGCGATGCGTTTGGCAGCGGTGAAAAAACTGCTGCGCGCGGCCTCCAGGCTCTCTTGCGGGAACGGCGCATCCAGGTCGTACTGGCTGAAATCATGCCAGCCAAAATTGCGCCCGAACTCCTTGAGTGCCAGCGCAAAACTGTGGTCGAGCTGATGATAGTGCTGCTCGATTTCCCGAGCATGGGCATCGGTGTCGCCCACATAAATTTCCGCACCGGGCATGATCAGTACCTGTTCCGGATCGCGCCCCCGTTGTGCCGCCCTGCCCTTGATATCCCGGTAAAACCTCTGGCCCTGCTCGATACTGGCCGCGTGGGTGAAGATCACATCGGCAGTGGCGGCGCCCAGGTCGCGGCCTTGCTCCGAGTCGCCGGCCTGGAAAATCACAGGCTGGCCTTGGGGCGAGCGCTGGATATTCAGCGGGCCCACCACCGAGAAGTGTTCGCCCTGGTGATTCAGGCTGTGCAGCTTGCTCGGGTCGAGAAACTGCCCAGTGGCACGGTTGCGCACAAACGCATCGTCTTCGTAAGAATTCCACAGCCCCTGCACCACCTGAACGTGTTCGGCGGCACGCCCGTAGCGGGTGGCATAGTCGTAATGTTCGTCGCGGCTGTAATTGCCGGCGGTACCGGCATCGCCACTGGTCACCACGTTCCAGCCGGCGCGGCCTTTGCTGATCAGGTCCAGGGAGGCGAGGCGCCGGGCGACGTTATAGGGCGAGTTATACGAGGTAGTCAGCGTACCGACCAGGCCGATATGCCGCGTGCTCACGGCCAGTGCCGACAGCAAGGTCAGCGGCTCCAGGCGATTGAGGTAATGGGAAGGCGAGCCTTCGGTGATGAACTGGCTGTCGACGATGAACAGCAGGTCGAACAGCGCCGCCTCGGCCTGGCGCGCTATCTCGATGTACCAATCGACGTTGACGCTGGCATCGGCCGGCAACTGCGGATCAAGCCACAGGTTATGGCGGCCCGGCCCACCGCAGCCCATGGTCAGGGCGCCCAGTTTGAGCTGTCTTTTAGTCATTGCGCAGTAGTCCTTCAAGCGGTCAGGGCTGGGTGGTGGCGACGGCGGGCTGCAAGGCGGCTGCAAATGAAGGGTCGAACAACGTGGCGGCCGAGTAAGACTTGACCAGGCCCAGGCCGGCAAAAAAGTCCACGGTCTTTTGCGCCTCGATGGGCGCCTGAAGCGTCAGCGGCTCGACGGTGGTGCGTGCGCGGGCAAACCAGACGCGAGCGATGTCGGCATCAGCGCGGGTGCGCTTGGCCCAGGCATCGGCATACGCGTTGGCGTTGGCCGGGCTTTGGCGGGCCCAGTCGCGGGCTTTTTTCAGGCGCTGGAGGAAGTCGCTGATGGGTTCACGCTTGGCCTTGACAGCACTGGCGTTGGCGGCAATGAAACTCTGGGCCGGGATCAAGTCTTCAGCGGTTGCCAGCACCCGCGCACCTTGGCGTTCCTGTTGCGTGACGTAGGGTTCCCAGGTGGCGATCACGTCAACTGCACCGCCTTCCAGCGCGTGGGAGGCATCCAGGGCGCTGAGGTAGCGCCATTGCAGCGAATCCCGCGCAACCCCGGCCTTGTCCAGTGCGGTCAGCAACAGTTGCTGGCTCCAGGAACCTTTCCAGATCGCAGCGCGCTTGCCTGCCAGATCGGCCAGGCTGTGGATCGACGAGTCTTTTTTTACCAGGATGGCTACGCCGTCGAGATTTTGCCGGCTGACGGCAATCACCTTGATCGGTGCACCCAAGGCGCCCAGGAACAACACCGGGGCATCCCCGAGCAGGCCCAGGTCCAGGCTGCCGACGTTGAGCGCTTCGGCCACCGGCGACCCGGCCGTGAACTGCTTCCAGTCCAGCGTGTAAGGCAGGTCATCGAGCACCCCCGCCGCTTCCATCACGGCCTGCGCGTTGTAGCTCTGGTCGCCGACCACCAGGGTTTGGGCCTGCGCCGTCAGGCACAGCAAAGAGGCGGCCAACCCGGCCGCCAGGGTTTTGAGGTAACGCACGTTCGTCTCCAGATGCCTTGTGGGGCATTCAAGTCGATCCGCACGCACGGTCTCGGTTTTAAAAAGCTTTTATCTGTGGCGAGGGAGCTTGCTCCCGCTGGGCAGCGTAGCGGCCCCATGCTCCGGACAAAGAGCAGGGCCGCTTCGCGCCCCAGCGGGAGCAAGCTCCCTCGCCACAGGTTTTTGGGTGTCCGGGCTATTTTCGTGGTGTTGAAGGCGAGATGTAAAATACTGATAACGCATAACCTAATTCATTAATAATGCGCATATCGCATCACGCTAGCGCGGCAATTCAACCCGAGCCGCCAACCCCGAATCACGTCGATTGCTCAGGCTCAGCTCACCGCCCTGCTCGCGCACAATGGCCCGCGCTGCCGAGAGCCCAAGCCCTACCCCACCGGTATTGCGGTTGCGTGAGGTCTCAAGACGAAAGAACGGGTCGAACACACGCTCCAGGTCCGCCTCGGGAATCCCCGGGCCCTCGTCGCTGACCTCGATGCGTACCCGCTGATCGTCAACACTCAGAGCAATGCTGGGGTGCCGGGCGTACTTGGCGGCATTTTCCAGCAGGTTGACCACCACCCGTTTAAGCGCCAATGGCCGGCCGTGATAGACCAGATGGGGCGGCCCCCGGAAGTCGACCACCAGCTGCTGGTCGCGATAGTCGTCGATGATGGTTTGCAGCAGTTCAGACAGATCGAATGCCGTGCTGTGCTCCAGCACCGTATCGTCGCGGAAAAACGCCAGCGCGGCGTTGATCATCGACTGCATTTCCTCGACATCGCGAATCAGCTTGTGCTGATGGTCCAGATCCTCCATGAACTCGCAGCGCAGGCGTATTCGCGTCAAAGGCGCGCGCAAGTCATGGGAAATGGCTGCCAGCATCTGGGTGCGTTCGCCGATGAAGTGCTGGATTTGCGCCTGCATGGTGTTGAAGGCGATAGTGGCCTGGCGTATTTCGTCGGGGCCTTCGATGTCGATGGGCGGTGCGCGCAGATCTCCGCCGAAGCGTCTGGCGGCACTGGCGAAACGCTGCAACGGCTTGGCCAATTGCCGGGTGGCCACCCAGGCGACCAGCAAGGTGGCGATCAACCCCAGGATGATGATCACCGCAATCCGCGTGGGTGCGCTCAGGCCCCAACTGCGTTCGGGTGGGATGAAGGACAACCAGCTGCCATCAAGTAACTGCACCAGCGCGACATAATGCGCGTCGGGGCTGCCACGGGGCCAATCGTCCGGGCTGTACACCTGAATGGTGCGCCCCGTGCCAAACAACGCCTGTATCCCAGGGACTTCGCCCGCCTGTAGCACGTTGCCGCCGCTGGGCAGGCCGAAATCCACGGGGTCGGTATGCCACGTCACCTGCAACCGCGCATCGCTGGCCGCTGCAGCCAGATGCGAGCGCAACGGCGCAGGCGCCGCCTCGATCACTTTCAACGTCGCGGCCATTTGTTCCAGCAACCCCGTGCGGTCGATGGGCGGACGCGCCCACACCCCGGCCACCTGCACGAACAAGGCATTGAGGGCCAGTGAGGCGAGCATCGCGGCGAGAATGGTCAGGGCGATCCGCCGATTCAGGGTGTCGCGGCGCAGCAGGCGGCGAATCATGCGCGGGTCACCGGGGCAGTGAACAGATAGCCGCCATTGCGCACGGTGCGGATCAGGTCCGGGCGCTTGCAATCGGGCTCGATCTTGCGCCGCAGCCGGCTGACCTGCACGTCGATGCTGCGGTCGAAGGCGTCGTGGCCCTGGCCGTGGGTCAGGTCGATCAACTGGTCGCGGGTGAGGATGCGCTGGGGGTGTTCGAGAAACACCACCAACAAATCGAACTCGCCACCGGACAGCGGGATCATGACGCCCTCCGGCGAACGCAGCTCGCGACAGGTGATATCCAGATGCCAACCGGCGAAGGCAATCACCGGGCGTGAGCGCTCGTCGGCCGCGATGACCGGCTGTCCCGCACGCCGTTGCACAGCGCGCAGGCGCGCCAGCAATTCGCGTGGGGCGAAGGGTTTGGTCAGGTAGTCGTCGGCGCCCAGCTCCAGGCCAACAATGCGGTCGCTCAGCTCGCCCATGGCCGTGAGCATGATGATAGGGATGCCGAACTGCGCCCGCACTTTCTGGCAGAGGCTGAGGCCGCCTTCGCCGGGCAACATGAGGTCGAGGATGATCGTGTCCGGCCGCTGTTGTGCGACGGCCGCCCACATGGCCTCGCCGTCGGCGGCCACGTCGACTTCATAGGCGTGCTGGACGAAGAATTTCTTCAGCAATGCCAGCACTTCCACGTCGTCATCGACGATCAGCAGTCTGCTCACGTTCACAGATTCCCAGGCCAAAAAAAGAACGACATCTAAAACCATTCCGGCGCCGGGGTCATTTATTTCAATCGAGCAACATTCCTTCGCCACGGACACAACCCGGACATCTTTGGGCAAAACCTGTCGGGCATTCTGCACATCTCCCACTCACGAAAGACGCCTATGAAAGTTTCGAGCAGCAGGTACACCGAGCAAGCAGCAGGCGATGCGCGGCCACTGGTACTTAGCCAGCGCACCTCTTCCCCGGCTCAGGATAGCCCGATGCTGTTCCAGGAATCCTGCCTGGGGCTGAACGCGGACCTGGACCGTATCGTGCTGCGTCGCTACTTCGAACACTACAGCCCCGACGCCGGGCGCTGGGTCGAGTACGCCCACTCCATTCCCATCGCCGACCTTGTCCACTGGATCATGACCCATGGCCAGTTGCATATCGAATCGTCACACGACACTCCAAACGAACAGGCAACCCATTGATGGCCCGTAAATGCTCACTCCTGCTACTGATGGCGGCCACCCTGAGCCTGATGGCTTGCAGCAGCAACAAGGTCGAACCCGAGCGATATACGGGCTTTCTTCATGACTACAGCCTGCTTAAAGAACAACAGAGCCCGTCGGGCCAGACCGTACTGAGTTGGATCAGCCCGGCCTTGAAGCGCGGCCGCTACAAGCAGGTCTACCTGGCGCCTAGCCAGTTTTTCCCGGCTGTTGAACCCACCGCTCAGATCCCCCAAAGCACGCTCTCCCACGTCACCGGCTACTACGACCTGGTACTGCGCTCGGAACTTGGCAAATACGTTTACCTGGCCTCAAAACCTGGCCCTGACACCCTCACAGTACGCCCTGCCATCACCCGCATCGCCACCAGCCCCCAGGGACTGCGGTTGTATGAGTGGCTGCCGATCACCCTGGTCGCAGCGGGCGTGAGCGCCGCCACAGGCATACGCGATCGAGACAGTGAAATCGCCACGGAGCTGTCATTGGAAGATGGTTCGACCGGCGATGTCGTGGCGGCCATGGTGCGTAAAGGCACCGGTGCCCCCCTGGCCAATGACAAGCAAGTCATGACCGCCGACAACGTCAAGGACGTGCTCGACGGCTGGGCCCGCGACCTGGGTACGTCGTACAGTGCAGTCGCTCGATAACCCTCGCCGCGCTCAAACGTCATAATCACAGGGGCATCTGCGTGGTAATCTCCCGGCACCACGAATAGACATTGATCGTCACTTGACGATGACCAAAGCCAGGAAAGACCATGCCCAAGATTTCTCACTCAGCGCTACGCCGTAACTTCCGTGACCTGCTGGCAACGCCCCTGTGCGTTGAAACCGCCTCCGTATTCGACCCCATGTCTGCCCGCATCGCGGCCGACCTGGGGTTTGAAGTGGGAATCCTGGGCGGCTCGGTCGCCTCCCTGCAGGTGCTGGCGGCCCCCGATTTTGCGTTGATTACCCTGAGTGAGTTCGTCGAGCAAGCCACCCGCATCGGCCGTGTGGCCCAGTTGCCCTTCATCGCCGATGCCGACCATGGCTACGGCAACGCCCTGAACGTGATGCGCACCGTCGAAGAACTGGAACGCGCCGGCGTCGCTGCGCTGACCATCGAAGACACCCTCTTGCCCGCGCAATTCGGGCGTAAATCCACGGACCTGATTTCCGTCGAAGAAGGCATCGGCAAGGTCAAGGCCGCGCTGGAGGCGCGTGTCGACCCGGCGCTGTCGATCATTGCGCGCACCAACGCCGGCGTGCTGCCCACCAGCGACGTGATTGCGCGGACCAAGGCCTACGAAAAGGCCGGCGCTGACGGCATCTGCATGGTCGGCGTCAAGGACTTCGACCACCTGGAGCAGATCGCGGAGAACCTCAGCGTTCCGCTGATGCTGGTGACCTACGGCAACCCGCAACTGCACGACAGCGAGCGCCTGGCCAGCCTGGGCGTGCGCATCGTGGTGGCCGGGCATGGCGCCTACTTCGCCGCGATCAAGGCCACTTACGACAGCCTGCGTGCCCAGCGCCAGCTGACCCACAGCACCTCGAACCTCAGTGCGACGGAGTTGACCCACACTTACACCTTGCCTGAGAGCTATGTGGCGTGGGCCGAAGAGTTCATGGATGTAAAAGAGTAATCAATCACTCACGGCTCAGCCGTTGGCGCATCCCTGCGCTGGCGGCCGGGCCGGGCTGTACCACGCACTGATCCATCGCCACCCACGCACCCTCCTCCGTCGCCATCATCGGCTGCACCGGCCGGCCCGTCTCGCGTTCCACCACCTTGACACTGATGCCCTCCTCGGCGTAATGCCGATTGCCCCACGCCACCAACGCCATCAGCACCATACGAAAGTCTTCGCCTCTGGCCGTCGGCACGTATTCGTACCGTGGCGGCCGCTCGCTGTAGGCGCGGCGCTCCAGCATCCCCGCCTCTACCAAACCATTAAGGCGGCGCGTCAGCATGTTGGGCGCGATGCCCAGGCTGCGCGAGAACTCGTCAAAACGGCGCAAGCCGTGCAAGGCGTCGCGCATGATCAGCATGCTCCACCACTCCCCTACCCGTTCAAGGCTACGGGCGATGGGGCATTCGGCACTAATGAGGGATTTGCGCTGCATAAGTATTCCTGTGTGCGAGTACAAACTTGTATGACGCCATGTTACTTTCATGATGATAGTGACGTCCATACGCTGTGTACCCTTCAAGCAACAGGAGTCGATTGAGCATGAGTAAACGTATCGTCGTGACGGGCATGGGCGCGCTGACGCCGCTGGGGTCGAGCGTGGAATCCACTTGGCAGCGCTTGCTGGACGGACAGTCGGGCATCCGCCGCTTGCCGCAAGAGTTGATCGGTGATCTGGCGGTCAGCATCGGCGGCCAGGTGCAGAGTGTGTTGCAAGACCCCGAAGCCGGTTTTGATCCTGATCGACTGTTGGCAGCCAAGGAACAGCGCAAGATGGACCGCTTTATCCTGTTTGCCCTGGCGGCGGCGGATGAAGCCCTGAAGCAGGCCAATTGGGCCCCCAGAACACCCGAGGAGCAGGAACGCACGGCAACCATCATCGCCTCCGGCGTCGGCGGTTTCCCGGCCATTGCCGATGCGGTGCGCACCACCGACAGCAAGGGCCCGCGTCGTTTGTCGCCCTTCACCATTCCATCGTTTCTGAGCAACATGGCCGCCGGGCATGTGTCGATCAACTATGGCTTGAAAGGCCCGCTGGGTGCGCCAGTAACCGCGTGTGCCGCCGGGGTTCAGGCTATCGGCGACGCAGCGCGAATGATTCGCGCCGGGGAAGTCGACGTCGCGGTATGCGGCGGTGCCGAAGCGGCGATTCATCGCGTCAGCCTTGCCGGCTTCGCCGCAGCGCGAGCGCTGTCCAGCGATTTCAATGCCACCCCGCAGCGCGCTTCGCGACCCTTCGATCAGGCGCGCGACGGCTTTGTGATGGGCGAAGGCGCCGGCATTCTGGTAATTGAAGAACTCGAACATGCCCTGGCGCGGGGCGCGCAGCCGATTGCCGAACTCGTGGGCTATGGCACCAGTGCAGACGCCTATCACATGACCGCAGGGCCTGAAGACGGTGACGGTGCGCGCCGGGCAATGACTCAAGCGTTGCGCCAGGCGGGCATCGAGGCGTCCCAGGTGCAGTACCTGAATGCCCACGCGACCTCCACACCGGTGGGAGACAAAGGCGAGCTGGCGGCGATCAGGACGCTATTCGGTACTGGCGGTAGCCCGGCGATCAGCTCGACAAAATCCGCCACCGGCCACTTGCTCGGTGCTGCGGGGGGCATCGAAGCCGTCTTCACCGTGCTTGCCCTGCGTGACCAGATCGCGCCAATGACACTCAACCTGGAAAACCCGGACGTCCTCGCCGACGGCCTGGACATGGTGCGCGATGAGGCGCGTCCCATGCCGATTGAATATGCGCTGTCCAATGGCTTCGGCTTTGGCGGCGTGAACGCCAGCGTGCTGTTCCGACGCTGGATATAAGCCGGGGTTTGCCCCTGGAGTGAATTTCACCGACCATGGCGCCTTTCTGTTCCTGCCAACACGAGGTGCCCATGGCCAACCACGACCTGTCCTATACCCCTGACCCGGACGCCGATTCCATCTCCTCCGACGTAATCGGCTTCAACGGCATCCTGGTCTCCACCCAGATTCCCACCCATGCCGATGGCAGCCTGGAACTGGGCGATATCACCCTGCAAAGCGAGTGCACCCTGCAAGCGCTGAAAGTCGCGCTGGAAAAAGCCGGCAGTTCCATGGACCGGGTCATGCACCTGACCATCTACCTCACCGACATGGCCGACCGTGCCGCCTTCAACGAGGTCTACAAGCGCTTTTTCGCCAAACCCTGGCCAGTGCGGGCGGCAGTGGGCGTTGCCGCCTTGGCGGTGGAAGGTATGCGGGTGGAAGTGACGGCGATGGCTGCCAAGGCTTGAATCTGTGACGTTTTTAGAACCGAACTGATCGGAATGTTGAACGCGGTCAAAAAGGCGGGAGCTGGCTTGCCTGCGATAGCGGTGGTGAATGTTCAATCGCCATCGCAGGCAAGCCAGCTCCCACATTGGGTCTTCGTTGCGTTGAGTAATGCGTTCGCTTAACGGGCTTGCATCAGGGCCGACAGCCCTGCGGTAGATGCCGCCCAGGCATTTCACGGCTACAATGCGCGCCTCGACCGTGACAAGCCTGACTAAAAAACTATGTCCTTGCCCAAGCATCACCTGGAATTGCTCAGCCCTGCCCGCGATGTCGCCATTGCGCGTGAGGCTATCCTGCACGGCGCCGACGCCGTTTATATCGGCGGGCCGAGCTTTGGCGCCCGCCACAATGCGTGTAACGAGGTGAGCGATATCGCTCAACTGGTGGAATTCGCCCGCCGTTACCACGCCCGCGTCTTCACCACCATCAACACCATCCTGCATGACAACGAGCTGGAACCTGCGCGCAAGCTGATCCATCAGCTCTACGATGCCGGTGTGGATGCGTTAATCGTGCAAGACCTGGGCGTGATGGAGCTGGATATTCCGCCGATCGAGCTGCACGCCAGCACCCAGACCGACATCCGCACCCTGGGCCGGGCCAGGTTTCTCGACCAGGCCGGTTTCTCGCAGTTGGTACTGGCCCGCGAGCTGAACCTGCAAGAGATCCGCGCCATTGCCGACGAGACCGATGCCGCCATCGAGTTCTTTATCCACGGCGCCCTGTGCGTAGCGTTCTCCGGGCAGTGCAATATCTCCCACGCGCAAAATGGTCGCAGCGCCAACCGTGGCGACTGCTCCCAGGCCTGCCGCCTGCCCTACACCCTGAAAGATGACCAGGGCCGCGTGGTGGCCTTTGAAAAGCATCTGCTGTCGATGAAAGACAACAACCAGAGCGCCAACCTGCGTGCCCTGGTCGAAGCGGGCGTGCGTTCGTTCAAGATCGAAGGCCGCTACAAGGACATGGGTTATGTGAAGAACATCACCGCCTACTACCGCCAGCGCCTCGACGAGATCCTCGAAGACCGCCCGGACCTGGCCCGCGCTTCCAGCGGCCGTACCGCGCACTTCTTCCTGCCCGACCCGGAAAAAACCTTCCACCGTGGCAGCACCGACTACTTTGTCAGCGACCGCAAGATCGACATCGGTGCCTTTGACACCCCGACCTTTACCGGCCTGCCCGTGGGCACCGTGGAAAAAGCCGGCAAGCGCGACTTGCAGGTGGTTACCCATGAGCCACTGTCCAACGGCGACGGCCTCAATGTGCTGATCAAGCGTGAAGTGGTGGGTTTTCGCGCCAATATCGCCGAGCCCAAGGGTGAGTTCGAGGAAGACGGTGAGAAGCGCTACCGCTACCGCGTCGAGCCCAACGAAATGCCCGCCGGCTTGCACCAGCTGCGCCCGCATCACCCGCTCAATCGCAACCTGGACCACAACTGGCAACAGGCCCTGCTCAAGACCTCGGCCGAGCGCCGTATCGGTTTGTCATGGGTCGCGCGCCTGCGTGAAGAGCAGCTGCAAATCACCGCGACCAGCGAAGAAGGCATCAGCGCCAGTGTCACCCTGCCCGGCCCGTTTGGCGTGGCCAACAAACCGGAACAGGCGCTGGACACCCTGCGCGACCTGCTGGGCCAACTCGGCACCACCGAGTACCACGCCACCCGTATCGAACTGGATGCGCCGCAAGCGTTCTTCATCCCCAACTCGCAGCTCAAGGCGTTACGCCGTGAAGTGATCGAAGCACTGACCGCCGCACGCGTCGCCGCACATCCGCGGGGTGGGCGCAAGGCTGAAACGTCGCCGCCGCCGGTGTATCCCGAGGCGCACCTGTCGTTCCTGGCCAACGTCTACAACCAGAAGGCCCGGGACTTCTACCACCGTCACGGCGTGAAGCTGATCGACGCGGCCTTCGAAGCTCACGAAGAAACCGGCGAAGTGCCGGTGATGATCACCAAGCACTGCCTGCGTTTCTCGTTCAACCTGTGCCCTAAACAGGCCAAGGGTGTGACCGGGGTGAAGACCAAGGTGGCACCCATGCAATTGATCCACGGTGACGAAGTGCTGACCTTGAAGTTCGACTGCAAACCCTGCGAAATGCATGTGGTGGGCAAGATCAAGGGGCATATCCTCGGTCTGCCGCAGCCTGGCAGTGCGGTGGAGCATTTCAACCCGGAAAACCTTATCTACCAGGGCACGCACTAACCCTCACCTGTAGGAGCGAGCTTGCTCGCGAAGAACGAGAGAACGCCGCGTTTCAACCCGATGCGCTGCGTCATCGTTAACCTTCTTCGCGAGCAAGCTCGCGCCTACCGAGGTTGCGGGGCCACCACCAGCCCCGCTGCAACCCTGCCGCTGCCAACAGAATCGCCGCCACGCCCAGCCATTGCAGCCACCCCAGGCGATGCCCGAACGCAATCCAATCCACAAAGATCGCCGCAATCGGGTAGATGAACGACAGTGCGCCGGTAATGGCCGTCGGCAGTTTCTGGATCGCGCCATACAGCAGTACATACATCAAACCTGTGTGCACCACCCCCAAGGTGACCAAGGCCGCCCACGTCGTGGTGGATGCTGGCAGGCCATTCCAGGGCACCAGTGGCGCCAGCAATAGCGCGCCAGTCGTCACCTGGATCAATGCCATTAAATGCGGCGGTACTTCCTTGAGGCGCTTGATGATCAACGCCGCGACCGCATACAAAAATGCCGCACCCAGGGCCAGCGCGATGCCTACCAGGTAATCTCCTCCACCCGTTTGCTCGCCATGGGCGGTGACAATCGCCAACATGCCCAGGAACGCCACGCTCAACCATGCCAATTTCTGCACGATGATTTTCTCACCGAGAAACACCGCCGCCAGCATCACCAGGATAAACGG
The DNA here is from genome assembly GCF_016405475.1 of Pseudomonas sp. MF6767. Lineage (NCBI taxonomy): Bacteria > Pseudomonadati > Pseudomonadota > Gammaproteobacteria > Pseudomonadales > Pseudomonadaceae > Pseudomonas > Pseudomonas sp. MF6767. Next base: position 122,699 of record NZ_JAEKCY010000017.1, read on the forward strand.
CTGCACGTTGTACACCGCGGTGCTGATAGCGATGGAGGCACGGGAATAGGATTCGAACAGCAGCAACCAGTTGCCGACAATGGCCACGCCGCTGAGCACGGCCAGCCCCAGTTTTGCCCAACTGAGCAGGTCCAGGCGCAGGTAACCCAGCCAGGCGCACACCAGTACCAGCGTCAGCGCACCGATCACGCAGCGCCAGAACACCACCTCGATCACCGACACGCCAGACACCAGCACAAACCAGCCAATGCTGCCCGAGATCAGCATGGCGGCGACCATTTCCCACGACCCGCGACGGATGGATGAATCCATGATTGAGGCTCCTCAAGTGAGGCTCCAGTATGGCAATCTGTTGGCGACGGCTACAGCGACTAAAAAAGGCAAAAGCCCGAAATCACCTTTTCTTATTAGGCACAGACCATGATCGACACCATCGACCAGCAATTGATCGCCGCTTTGATGGACGACTCGCGGTTGTCCCTCAAGACCCTGGCAGGCATCACCGGGCTGTCGTCACCCAGCGTCAGCGAACGCCTGCGCCGCCTGGAAGAACGCGGCGTGCTGACCCACTACACCGTCGACATCGACCCCAAGCACTTCGGCTACCTGCTGCAGGCCATCGTGCGCATCCGCCCCCTGCCCGGCAAATTGCAGGAAGTGGAGCGCCAGATCCAGGCGATCCCCGAGTTCACAGAGTGCGACAAGGTTACCGGGGACGACTGCTTCATCGCACGCCTGCATGTACGCACCATGGAGCACCTCGACACGCTGCTGGACCGGCTGAATACCTATGCCGAAACCAACACCGCTATCGTCAAGAAAACCCCGGTGAAACGGCGTTTGCCGCCGTTGGCTGACTAAATGGGTTGTTCAGGTACTCATGCCCAGTGCACGGCGCGCTCACTGGTCAGCTTTTCCACAAACCCCACAATCCGCCGACAGGCCTGCGCCAGGCGCTCTTCGCCCAGGGTAAAGGACAGTCGAACGAACCCCTGGGCCGGCTCGCCGAAGGCTGCTGCGTCCAGCACCGACACGCCCGCTTCACGAAACAGGCGCCAGGCAAAATCCAGCGACCCCAGCCCCGTGCCGCGCACATCCACCAGCACAAACATGCCGGCTTGCGGCGCCTGCACCCGGATGCCTGGGCAGGTGCTCAAGGCGGTCACTACCAGGTCACGTCGGCGTCGGTAGGTCTCCCGCATACCTTCAATGACTTCATCGTGGGCCAACACCGCGGCGGTCGCCGCCTCCATCACGAAGCCGGGCAAGCCGTACATCATGCTCAACAGCAGGGTTTCGGCGTGCTGCACCATTTGCACTGGAGCGATGAGCCAGCCGATACGCCAGCCGGTCATGGCGTGGGATTTGGACAAGCTGCCGATCACAATGCAGCGCTGCGCCATGCCCGGTAATGCCGCGAGGCTGTGGTATTGACCGTCGAACACCAGGCTTTCGTAGACCTCATCCACCACCACCCACAGATCATGGGCGATGACCAGGTCGGCAATGGCTTGCAGCTCCTGCAGGTCAAGCACCACGCCAGTGGGGTTGTTCGGATTGGAAAAGAATATCGCCCGGGTACGCGGGGTGATCGCGGCGGCGAGCAAGGACGGATTCAGGCGAAAGCCGGCCTCAGCACTGCAGGGCACCCGCACCAGAGTGGCGCCGCTGGCCTTGAGCGTGGCTTCGTAGGTGACATACATCGGGTCGAGCACCAGCACTTCGTCGCCGGCCTGCAACAGGCACAGCGAACTGATGAACAGCGCGTTCTGCGCACCGGGCACGATGATCACGTTGTCGGCGGCCAACGGCCGGGCAAGGGTTCGGCTGTAACGGGCGGCGATCGCCTCGCGCAGTGCGGGGCGACCGGCGATCTCGGTGTAGTGAGAATCTCCCGCGTGCAAGGCATTGACGGCGGCGTCAGTGATAAAGGGCGGCGTGGCGAAATCCGGATCGCCGACGCTGAGGATGATGACGTCTTCGCCCTGGCTGGCGGCGTCGGACGCGGCGTGGTGGATGTCCCAGGCGGCAACGCCCTGCCCTGCAATTCGCTCAACGAAGGGGGAAAACTTCATGCCAGAGCCTCTGGTGAAAGAAGAAAGACGCAGATCCGTAGATGCGCGGGCGACAAGCGGCCAACTTAGTGCATGGCAAACCTTCGTTCAATGGCTAAATAAGGCCTTGCCCCCATGGCAGGCAATCACATTGAACCCCCTTCCGGTCGCCGTTCTCAAAGCTGCATAGACCACGGCCCTGGAACACGCACAATGACTTTCATTCTATGGCTGGCCGTATTGGGCGCCGTACTGCTTACCCTGGCCCTCACCTCCTCATACTTGCGCTGGATGCCGGTCACCACCTCGGCGGTGTGCCTGTTGCTGGGTATCGCCATCGGCCCTCTGGGTGTGGACCTGCTGCACCTGGACATCAAGGGCTCGGCGCGCTGGATGGAGCACCTGACCGAAGTGGCAGTGCTGTTTTCGCTGTTTGTCAGCGGCCTGAAATTGCGCCTGCCGCTCAAGCATCGCACCTGGCGCATTGCCTTCGGCCTGGCCGGCCCGGTCATGCTGTTGACCATCCTCGGCACCGGGCTGTTGCTGCATTACCTGCTTGATCTATCGTGGGGGGTGTCTCTGCTGGTGGGCGCGATCCTGGCGCCGACCGACCCGGTGCTGGCGGGCCTGGTTCAGGTCAACAATGCCCAGGACTACGACGCGCTGCGCTTCGGTCTGTCAGGCGAAGCGGGGCTGAACGATGGCAGCGCCTTTCCGTTTGTGATCTTCGGCCTGCTGTTCATGCAACACGGCGGCTTCGATGGCGACTGGGTCGGCGGTTGGGTGCTGAAAAACCTGGTATGGGCGGTGCCGGTCGGGCTATTGATCGGCTACTGGATGGGCCGAGGTATCGGCCGGGTGACGTTGCGCCTGCGCCTGATCAATGCCGACAGCACCCTCTCGCCCAATGATTACCTGACACTGGCATTGATCGCCCTTGCCTATGTGACCGCCGAAGCCGTGGGCGGCTATGGCTTCCTGTCGGTATTCGCGGCGGGCCTGGGGTTGCGCCAGGCCGAGGTGAAGTCCACCGGCAACGCCCAGACACCCGCCGAGCACCTGGCGCAACCGGTGGTGGGCCACCTTGAAATCGAGCCCGAGCAAGCCTTGCATGGTGACGTCAGCCAGTTGAAGGACACCCAGATCGCGGCAGGCGTGATGATGGGCGACATGCTGGCCTTCGGCAGCCTGGTGGAGCGGGCCATGGAGGTGTTCCTGGTGACAGTCTTGGGCATCGTGCTGGTCAGCCACTGGGAGTGGGCCGCGTTGGCGGTGGCACCGTTGCTGTTTTGTGTGATTCGCCCCGCCAGTGTATTCGCCATGCCTTGGGGCCGCCTGTTGGACCGGCGGCAACGCAGCCTGGTCAGTTGGTTCGGCATTCGTGGGATCGGCAGCATTTACTACCTGTTCTATGCGCTCAACCACGGGCTGGTGGGCACCAGCAGTGCGGTGGCGGTCAACCTGACGTTGTCGGTCATCGCGTTGAGCATCCTGGCCCACGGGTTGAGTACCCAGCCCATGCTGGCGTGGTATGAGCGTCAGGCTGCGCAAAAAAATTGAATCCTGCACCGCGCCGGGGTTTCAAACAGTCAGGACCCACAGTGCGAGTCAACTAATGAAAAACATCGCCCAACGATTGCTTGAGGAACGCCAACGCCTGGGATATTCGCAGCAATACCTGGCGCAGGCAGGCGGCGTGACCACACGCGAGCAACGTCAATATGAACTGGGCGAAGACCTGCCCCATGCCAACTACCTGGCAGCTTTGGCCGAGCATGGGGTGGATGTGGTGTATGTGATCACTGGCAAGCGCAGCACAGTGGTCAATATCAGCCGCGATCAGGCGCAGACGCTGATCGATAACCGCGTGGTGGGCCAGGAGGTGTCGCTGGACGGCGGGGCCGAGGAAGACGTCTACTTCAAGCTCAGCAATCCCTCGGGCCCGCCGCCGGATCAGTCCTGATTTTCAGTGTTGCCAACGTCCGCCGCTTCATCCAGGTCGTTCAGCGGTACCTCGGCATCGTCCATCAGCGAACCCGGGTCTTCGTTGCCCGGGTCGTTGAGTTCATCGTCCAGTTCTTTTGACATGTGCGTCTCCTCTAACCGCCTTGGGTATCGATATCGGCATCGGTTTCAGGCTTGTGCTCACGCTCAGGCCTGAAGTCTGGACTGTAGTCGTTTTCCTTGGCCTTTGGGTCGCTCGCAGGCGTTGGATCCTTGGGCGCTTCGGCGGCAGTGCCAGGGGCCGGCTCGCCGCCGTCGATGGCGGGGTCGTTGCGATTGTTAGTCTGTGGATCGTTAGATTGGGTCATGAGGCACCTCTCTGCAGGCCGGTGAAAAATCTGTACCGCATAGAGCTAAGGCGTCACGGCCACGGCTGAAGTTCCGTCCGCGTGGTCAGCGCAGTGGATTGTCCACCTGGATATAAAACGCATAGATGCCCAACACCAGCCAGAACACCATGAACAACCACGGCGCGCGCATGGAAAACAACAACGACTTGCGATAGCCCTTGTGGCTCGACTCCACCTCGGAAAACAGTGGCGACTCATCGTAGGCCATGCCCATCACCGGCTCGCTGCGCAGCAATTCGCTTTGCTTGTAGTGCCAGTGGTCGATGATTTCATACGCCGCACGGATACCGGGCCAGGCATTCAGCGAACTGAGAATACCCAGCGAGACCAGGAAGATCGGCACCACCAGCGTGAACAGCTTGCCCCATTCCGGGTTGAGGTTGCCCATGCCGGAGACAAAGGCAATCACCAGGAAGGATTGCGCGGTCAGGTAGGCGTCGGTGCGGTTGGCCAGGATGCTGGTTTCGTACTGGATCTCGCGCCGGTAAAAGTCGAGGCGGTCCTTGGGCGAGCCGAAAATCTTTGCGTTGTGTTCGCTGTGGTCGTTCAGGGCCGCTTCCGGAGTGTGGGGTGAGATGATTCTGGACACGACGGTGCTCCACAAGGTGACGAAACTCCTTAGAAGAATCGGGGCTCGGTGAAGTTCAAGTGGGTTGGCGCACCAATCTGAAACACGCCGCGCCCCATTGTGGTGAGCCCCCTCCTGTGGCGAGCGAGCTTGCTCGCGCTGGAGTGCGCAGCGCTCCCGCTTTTATTGGGGCCGCTGCGCAGCCCGGCGCGAGCAAGCTCGCTCGCCACAGGTTATTGATGCCTAGTTCGCATTCCGGCACAGGCATTGCTTTATCCATTCACCACCCGGAAAACAGGAGCATGCGTTACCCCCCGACCCAGAGCCGCCCCCATAAGAAAGTAAGGACCAGGCCTGTTGGCACCTTCAGCCACGGGCTCATAAAAACATGCGTTTTTTTAAGCGGCAGTGCCACCCAAAGCCACACTGGGCACTGACAAGGTACTGGAATGGCTCGATCTTTCTTTGATGAAATGAATGACGCAAACGGCGTATGCCGTGCGCACTATCAGGACTTCTCTCGCTGGCTGGCCAATACGCCGCCAGAACTGCTGGCCCAGCGTCGCCGTGAAGCGGACTTGCTGTTCCATCGCGCCGGGATCACCTTCACCCTGTATGGCGACGAACAAGACACCGAACGCTTGATTCCCTTCGACATCATTCCCCGCAGCATTCCCGCCAGTGAATGGAGCCTGATCGAGCGTGGCTGCATCCAGCGGGTCAATGCACTGAACATGTTTCTCGCCGACATCTACCACGACCAGCGCATCATCAAGGCTGGGATCATTCCGGCAGAACAGGTGCTGGGCAACGAGGGCTATCAGAAGGCGATGGTCGGCCTGGATCTGCACCGCGACATTTACTCGCACATCTCCGGTGTCGACCTGGTGCGCGACGGCGACGGTACCTACTACGTGCTGGAAGACAACCTGCGCACCCCCAGCGGCGTGAGCTACATGCTCGAAGACCGCAAGATGATGATGCGGCTGTTCCCGGAAGTCTTCGCCAAGCAGCGCATTGCACCCGTGGACCACTACCCCAACCTGTTGCTCAAGACCCTCAAGAGCGCCAGCCGCCTCGATAACCCGAATGTGGTGGTGTTGACGCCTGGGCGCTTCAACAGCGCCTTCTTCGAACACGCGTTCCTTGCCCGGGAAATGGGCGTGGAGCTGGTGGAAGGTGCCGATCTGTTCGTGCACGATCTCAAGGTGTTCATGCGCACCACCGACGGCCCCAAGCCCGTGGACGTGATCTACCGGCGCATCGACGACGCCTTCCTCGACCCCCAGGCGTTCAACCCCGAGTCGATGCTCGGCGTGCCGGGGTTGGTGGCGGCTTACTGCGCCGGCAATGTGGTACTGGCCAACGCCATCGGCACCGGGGTGGCTGACGACAAGTCGATCTATCCCTATGTACCGGCGATGATCCGCTTCTACCTGGACGAGGAACCGATCCTGCAGAACGTGCCGACCTTCCAATGCCGCAAGCCCGATGAACTGTCCCATGTGCTGGCCAACCTCGAACAGTTGGTGGTCAAGGAAACCCAGGGCTCCGGCGGCTACGGCATGCTGGTGGGCCCGGCGTCGACGGCCGCCGAGATCGAAGACTTCCGCCAGCGCATCAAGGCCCGTCCCCATGCCTATATCGCCCAACCCACCCTGAGCCTGTCCACCTGCCCGACCTTCGTCGAAAACGGCATTGCGCCCCGGCATATCGACCTGCGCCCATTCGTACTCTCGGGCAAGGAAACCCGCCTGGTGCCCGGCGGCTTGACCCGCGTGGCGCTGAAGGAAGGCTCGCTGGTCGTGAACTCGTCGCAAGGCGGCGGAACCAAGGACACCTGGGTGGTGGAGGGCTGACTATGTTGAGTAGAACCGCTGCAGATCTGTATTGGATGTCCCGCTACCTGGAGCGCGCCGAGAACCTGGCACGCATGCTGGAAGTCAGTTATTCCCTGTCCTTGATGCCCCAGGCCGGGCGCAGCGATGGCCTGGATGAACTGGCCATGTCGTTGCTCAGCAGCGGCACCCTGGACAGTTACCTCGAACGCCACCACACCCTGGATGCCGAGCGCATGCTGCACTTCTTCGCCCTCGACGAAGAAAACCCGGCCAGCATCTACAACTGCCTGCGCGCCGCCCGGGGCAATGCCCACGCCGTGCGCGGACGCATCACCGCCGACATGTGGGAAAACCTCAATGCCACCTGGCTGGAAATGCGCAGCATTGCCGCCGGCGGCCTGGCGCGACATGGCATCAGCCACTTCTGTGACTGGGTCAAACAACGTTCGCACCTGTTTCGCGGCGCGACCTCGGGCACCATCATGCGCAATGACGCCTATCGCTTCATCCGCCTCGGCACCTTTGTCGAGCGCGCCGACAACACCCTGCGCCTGCTGGATGCACGCTACGAGATGTTCGGCGAAGAGTCCGAAGAAGTCAGCGACCTGTCGGCCCGCGGCTATTACCAGTGGAGCGCCCTGCTCCGCGCGTTGTCGTCATTCGAGGCGTATACCGAGCTGTATCCCAATGCCTTGAACGCCCGCTCGGTGTCGGAACTGCTGCTGTTGCGCAGTGATGTACCGCGCTCGTTGCATGCGTGTATCGAGGAGTTGAGCCATATCCTTGCGGACTTGCCCGGCAGTTATGGGCGAACGGCGCAGCGCTTGGCGGCAGAGTTTGAAGCCCGGCTGCGGTATACGGGGATTGATGAGATTTTGGAGGATGGGTTGCATAGGCGGTTGACGGAGTTTATTGAGGGCGTGCGGGAGTTGGCGGGGGCGGTGCAGAGTTCGTATTTGGAAGTGATCTGAAACCTGTCTTGGGATTTGAAATGCAGGCAGCTTTGAATGGCACTTACTTAACCTTCTTCGGGTGTCCATTTCTCCTGACCTCGGCCCTTGCCGCCGAGCGCGTCTGCATCAGCATCGGGTAAGGCTTGGGCCTTCGTTTTATGGCGCGAGGTTCAATCCGTCCCGGCCGGTTTCCGACACCTTTTCTGGCGATCAGTTTGAGTAAATCCTGCACCCTATCGTCCTGTTCGTCGGAGCTGTACTGCTGCATCGCAAGGAATAATTGAAGGCTATGTTTAAAGCTAAGCTCGCGTGGCAAGCAATCAGCTAATAGCGCTGATTTGGCCATGATCATCCGAATCAAATTATGCGCCAGCAGATACACCCACAACTCTTTTACAGCCATGCCAGGCGTCTTGCAGCTCAACGTTTCAAGCCCCAGCGTTGTCTTGATATTGAGTAGATCCAGCTCAACATGCCAACGGTCTTTGTACAGTGATTTGAGCCCAGCTTTGGGTACTTGCTGCGGGCAGTTCAAGGTGGTCACCAGGATTTTTCCGCCGGTTTTCAGTTCACGTACTGTCAGTGTTTCAGGCGCATCGTCGTAATAAGGTTGGCTCATCCAGGAAGGTCGACTCCTAGGTTTTGTCAGCTCAACCAAATGATCTTCCGGCCCCAGCGATTGCCCGAGCCGAAAGTCGGTACTGCGTCGCCTAGCGCCATATTGTTCGAACACGCCGTCGATCCCACGACGTTGCAGTTCGCACAGCAAAAAGTACGTTGCGTAGTAGGCATCGCCCAACACAATGTCGCCTTGATTCAGAGTGTCGAGCATCGTCCTGAGCAGCGTCTGCTCATCGCCACCTTTGCCTCGAAAACGTCCCAGCGAGGCATCTAAAACAGCACCGCTGGCCAGGCAAATGATTGCTACCAAACGGCAGATGGGGAAACCCAGTCCTGCTTTCTGACCACGCGATTGCGGATAGGCAGCTTGGTTGGCCGCAGTGTCTGGTAGGGTCACCGTGGTGCCATCTACGAGGCGCACCGGACGCCCCATCCAGCGCCAGGATGGTGACGCGTTGTTACTCATCGTTGATCCCGTGGAGCGCAACAATGTTGAAACCATCTCTACCGGTAACCGCGCCCGTGCTTTGCAATAAGCGCCGGTGTACATGCTGCTGGGGCTTAGCCCATCGCAGCAACGTTTGATCGAAAAATCATTCACGGCCTTCTGACAAGAACGGTCGGCATTCATGGCTTGAGCCAGAAACATCGACAGCGTTTCAGTCGGCGGGAACAACCGTTGACGATGCTTGGGCATCACTGACTCGACACGCTGTAGCAGCGCCGGATCGGCTAGCAGCTTAAAGAACGCATGGGCATTGCTGTTTTTAGCGTGCTGCTGAATGCGTTGCTGTTGATGCCTGACGATTTGACGTCTACGATTCACGCGGGCTGTCCTTGTTCTAGTGGTGTGTGTTCGCAACTATCACCGTAGACCAAGGGCGGCTTTTTTTCATTTTTTTGCAATTAGATCAGCCGGTTAGCTGTTAAGTAAGTGCCATTCCAGGCAGCTTTATATATAAAAAGCCCGCACCCTAAGCCCACGTCACGCAACTTCAAGACAAGTCAAATTAAACCCTGCGAATTCTAATATTATCAACAAAAAATTTCATACCGGACAGCGTTTTGCTTAGAATCAAAACCCGTAAAGGGTAAACATTAGAGCTCTCTGGCGGCACAAACTCAACCACAAGCTTTTTCCAATAATTATTAGCTTGGATATATTCCATTGCAATTTGATTGTTGCCAGAGAAAATTAACGCAACCCCATAAAAATTAGCGGGCTGATCATAAGCAAGATCAGAACTACACTCGTATTTCTGGCCAGCAGAAAACTGGTTGCCCGTATAAATCTTCTCCAGTCCAAATTCATCCGAGACCCCGGAGTTAACTAGCCACAGATAATAACCTCCAGCTTGAGCACTAAATCCATAAATCCCGGCGTTGACAGCACGCCAACCGTTAAGCGTTTTATCATCAAACTTAGTAAATTCGATCTCAATTGGGAGAGGTTTGTTGATGACTTTGTACTCCACTATCGGAAAGCTGATGGCCAGGGTTTCATCCTTGCTTGTGCTGACCGCTGCCTTGAGCTCCATCTGCAGCTTGGTGCCATCACCCAATCCATTCAAATAACTACGAGCAATCCCTGGTTCGA